>NZ_JBJHZX010000016.1:0-109480 GCF_045310515.1 Candidatus Clostridium eludens
CTTTATTATAAAAAAATAAGTGCAAATGTTAAATCACTAATGATGTGTTTAACAATTACACTTTTATGGTACTAAAAACAGCCTCCTATGATAATATTATTCTATCATAGAAAACTGCATTTACAGACTTTTTCTCACAGGCTCTAATTATTTTTTACATTTGGACAGCATCTCTGTTATAATTGTAAAGTAAACTCTATAATTTGGAAATATGTATTCTAAATAGAATGGTCTGATAAAATATTCTCTAAAATATTAATGGCATCTTCTATAAACTTGGAACATTTTATTTTAAACAAGCCCCGTTCTCTTGCAATATTTCTATTATCTTCTTCCTTTAAGTCAATTCCAAGTAAATTTCTACATACTATTGAATTGTTAATGCTTATAAATTTTTCACTGAACAGTCTTATCATCCGATATGTTTTTTCCTTTGATTCTCTATCTTTTGCTTCGCTATTTCCAAATTTAACATTCAACACCATTATAGCACCAGTTACAGCACCACAGACCTCTCCCTGGCACATCCCGCCTCCAAAACCTGAAGCAATCTTTAACGCTAACTTATTATTTAATTCTAAATCGTGACTAAAGGCTGATAGAACACATTGAGAACAGTTTAATCCTTCTTTAAAATTCACAACAGCATTTTCTGATTTTTCCATGTTAAATACTCCTTTCCTTTACTACAATAATACTTACTCATTTATTTAAGTTATAGTTAGTTTATTCCGACTACCATACTTCTATGTTCCATTAAAACTACATCATGCCATTTACCATCACTCATTTTTCCTAATCTTTCTCTTACACCTATTTCTCTAAAACCACATTTTTTATTTAAAGCTATACTTATCGTATTTTCTTTTATAATTCCAGACTGTAAAGTCCAAAATCCATTTTTTTCAGACAGTTTAACTAAATTTGTTAAGAGGGCCGTTCCTATACCTTGTCCTCTATATTCTTCTCCTATATATATGCTAGCTTCTGCAACACCTGAATAAACACACCTACTTGAAATTGAACTTAAAGATCCCCAGCCCAATACTTTCTTACCTAAACGAGCCACTATCCTACATGAATTAACGTGGCTGTTATTCCAGTTTTCCCATGTAGGTATCTCTGTTTGAAATGTCGCTTTACCTGTATTAATGCCCTCTAAATAAATTTTTGCTACACTCACCCAATCTTCTTTAATCATTTCTTCAATTTTATAATTCATTTTTCTACCACACCCTATTTATATCATCTTTCTTCTAAATTTTGTACGCTTTTACATATGCTCCTGCAAAAGCTCCGTCAACGAGCTCTGAGCCTATTTTATCATATATATGACCGAAATTTTTCCGTTCAACCCTGCTTTATGAGTCATTTGTTATATCTTCACAACATGATGTAGTATCGTATGCACAATTAACTTTAGATTCGGAATTCACTTTCTTTGCTATTCCTCCTAACAACATTTATTTTGATTTACTGCCTCAGTTAATAGTCTTAAGCTATCAAGTACTTGTTCTCTTTTATTTTCTGGAATGGACATAAAAATATTTGTGTAATACTTCTCCATAGTTCCTTCTATATTTTTGAATATTTTCATTCCATTATCAGTTAATCTTATAGTTATATACCGCCTATCTTCTTTGTGTAATTCTCTAGCTACTAAACCATTTTTCACAAGGTTATCTATAGTTCTACTCATTGTACTTTTATCTAAAGTTAATAACTTAGCAAGTTCATTTAAAGAAATGTCTTTTGTTCTTCCTATCTCAACAATAGCGTGGCATTGTGAAATTGTAACTCCAAAACAGCCTAAGTCATCCTTTTCCAAAATGCCTAAATTTCTTACTAATGTTCTAATTAATTCACGCAAATAGTTACTTCCTTTATATTCCATTTACTCACCTCTATTTTATTGTATCGTGAAACTGTTGTATATTACAACTATATTTTAAAAAGATAGTATATAAATCCTAAATTTAGTTTAAATCAGGTGTTAACATTAGATGTTTTATTATATATTTAGACAAAATTTTTATAATGTCTAATTTACCCACTAAAAGATAAAACTAGAATAATTTTTACTCTAGTTAATAAACAAAATAAGAAATGGTAGTCACTGTTAGTTTATTTTTGATAGTAGTTTTGAAAACCATCTTAAATCAGCTCCAAAAGATTATTTTTTATTTAACTTCAAGACTAAGGGATAGTAACAGTTCCATACCATCTCTTATAATAAACTATCAATAACATTTTACAAGTATGGCATTTAATGTTCGGGTCTTTTCTTTGTGTTAACTATTCTAATCATATCTTCATAAAGAGCTTTTTCATCTATAGGGCCTATTATTCTTTTCATATGAGCAGAAGATACTCCACCTCTAGCACCTCCAATTCCATAAACTTTAATTCTACTATAATAATTATTTCCAGCTTCTATTGCTTTAGTCTTTAATTCCTTATCATTAGGATTTTTACTTAACTTGAAAATAAGATCATAATAAGTTTTCTTATACGGGTTTGTTTCTATTTCGCTAAAAGCTACTTGAAATAATACAACAGCAATAGTTGAAAGAAACGCTAGCAATACCTTTATCCCCATATATAATCCTCCACAATATTTTCGTTTTTAAATTTAATATATAATTATTTATATTTACAACTTAGCTATATGTAAATAATACCATAAACAAATTATTATTGGGACAGGTTTATATGTTTATGTCAAGTAACTATACATTAGATTTCAATTGTATCAAAATATGTTTTTGGGCTTAGAATCAGTATTTGTATGTTTGAAAAAATAGTTATTTAACAAGCTAAATTGGTTTTAATATAACTTGTTGACAGAAACGCGAAAAAGATGTTTAATATAACTGACTAGTCAGTTATATTAATTTGTACAAATTTATACTGATTTCTGTAATATTAGTACTGGTAATACCCCTTATACATGGAGGGGTTTATTATATTAAAAAATTACGTTTTTTAAGTTTATTAGAATACAAGGTTACCTAATAAAATAAATATGAAGGAGGAGTTTATGTGTGTGGAATTTTTAGCTCTTTTTGTAGTAAAGGAAATTTAAATATGGACACCTTAAAAAAGGCAACAGCAACATTACATCATCGTGGTCCAGACGGTAGGCAAGTTTGGATGTCCGAAGACAGAAAAGTTGCACTTGGACATACAAGACTTAGCATTATCGATCTTGAAGGAGGTGAGCAACCTCTTAAAAATGAAGATGGAAGTATTCATGCTGTAGTAAATGGTGAAATATATGATTTTAAGAGAATACAAGCTGAGCTTCAGGCAAAAAATCATATATTCAGAACTGCCTCAGATAGTGAAGTTTTAATTCATCTTTATGAAGAATTAGGCCTAGATGCTTTACATGAGCTAAGAGGAGAATATGCTTTTATACTATGGGATTCTAAAACTCAAAGATTGATTGCTGGAAGAGATCGTTTTGGAATTAAGCCTTTATATTATTCCTTCTATCATGATGTGTTATTTATGGCTTCTGAGATTAAAGCTCTTTTAGCAGCAGGGGTTCCCGCTAGGTGGGATGATGAGAGTTTTTATATTGGTAGTCATTTAGGATTTACTCCTATGCAAAATAGGTCACTATTTAAAGGAGTTTTTCAAGTTCCACCTGGTCATGTTATTGTAGCAGATGAATATCAACATAAGATGTATCGCTACTGGGATTTCAACTACCCATTAAAAGAATTGCACAATAATAACTTAAGTGAGGGAGAAGCTGTTGAAATATTCAGAAATTATTTTGATGAGGCAGTTAAATTGCGTTTGCATGCAGATGTTCCTGTAGGCGTTTATCTCAGCGGTGGTCTTGATTCATGTTCAATACTTGGTACAGTTGCAAAATTTAGAGGATCTGGTGTAAAAGCTTTTACAATAGGTTTTGAAGATACTGCTTATGATGAATCCTCTATCGCAAAAGAAATGGCAGAACTCGTAGGAGCTGAACTGAATCCCTATGTTGTAACAAAAGAAGCACTTGCTCAAAATTTTGTTGATTCAATACGTCATTGTGAAACAACTATTGCAAATCCACATACTGTAGCTAAGTTTATGCTTAGTAAGTCTGTCAGGGATTCAGGGTATAAGGTTGTTTTAACCGGTGAGGGTTCTGATGAAATATTGGGGGGATATGCTCATTTTCGCCAAGATATGTTACTTTATACGGAGGATTATGGAAGTAAGGCTAGTGTTAATCATGCTCTTAAAGAATTAAAGGAAAAAACATTAGTTTTTTATGATCTATCATCAAGTGAAAGTATTGATAATAATACAATAAAACGCCGCCTTGGTTTTATACCTTCTTGGTTAAAAATGTTTATTTTAGCTTCTAGTAATATCAAAAAGCTGTTTTCAAATGATATAAATGCAAAATTTTTTGATATTGACTCATATGGCTTATTCTTAGATGACCAAGATATTCAGAATCAACTTAGGGGGCGTCATATATTAAATCAATCACAATATCTTTGGTCAAAGTTATTACTCCCAAACTATCTATTATGCAGTTTGGGAGATCGTATGGAAATGGCACATAGTGTAGAGGGTAGGGTTCCATTTTTAGATCACAAGTTAGTAGAATTTGTTACTACCCTTCCAACGTCTCTTAAAATACGAAATATGACTGAAAAGTACATTCTACGTGAAGCAGTACGTCCAATTATAACTAGTACAGTTTATCAACGCAAAAAACATCCTTTTGCCGCACCACCTTCCATTGATAAAGAAGATCCAATGTTTACATTTATGCATGAATATATTGGTGATCATTTAGATAAGTTGCCATTCTTTGATAAAAACAAGATTAGTAATTTACTTAATAACATTAAAGAGAGCCCATTTCAGGATAGAGGCGAGATAGATGCGCTTATTATGACAATTGGAAGTCTTGTGGCTCTGCAAGAACAATTTGGATTGGTGTAGCACTATCAAAGCTGTATAAGTTTATAAAAAAGTTTAACAATGAATTTTGTGATAAACTAAAGCTCCTAACAATTTCATTACCAATGGCATGACAAAAAAATTAAAAACTATCCCATATTTTTATTAAGATTATCTTACCAGAAAGAATAACAAGGCAATTTATCGGGTACCTTTGGTACATCACTATAGTCATCAAACTAAGAGAATTGTATGAAATAAAGTCCATATATTTGCAAAAGCTTGTATTTGTTTTTTAGCTATAAGACAAACTACTATAACTAAAAAGTAATAAGTATATTGGACTGCTATAAAATACTCCTTTACTCTTAATTTGTTCATTATTATTTACTCAAGAGGTAAGTCACAAATTTCATGTTTTGTTTATTAACTAGAGTGTAAATTGCTCTAGTTTTATCTTTTGCTGGGCAGACTAATTAGATATTAAGTATATATTGTCTAAATACAATAAGATATATAGCACACATTTCCAAAATAAGTAATTCAGTTTGCGATTGGTCGCAGCTACCCTAGTATTACCCCTTATAGGATAGTGAGAAAACCTGCAGTATGTATAAATAAAATAGAAACTCTAATGATTTTCACAGAAAAACATTTATACCTAAAACAGTTAGAATAAATTACCGTAATCATTTATGGAATAAAGGTAATGATAAGTTTGAGGTATAAATTTATATTCTTAAACTAAAGAAGGTGTTTTTCTTATGAAAAAGTTTTGTGGTTTACGCTGTGGTATCCTCATAATTACAATACTATTTATATGTTCAAATTGTTCGAGTGCTGGATATACCGATAATTTAGCTCCATCCAACAATAAGTCTAAAAATATTCAGGAATGCCCTAAAGAAGTATTCTTAACTTTTGATGACGGACCAAGCGTAAATAATACAGGAAAAATATTAAAAATATTAAATAACAACAATATAAAAGCTACCTTTTTTGTGGTTGGAATAAAGGCTGAAGAAAATCCTGAAGCACTAAAAGAATTAAGTAATAGTGGTATGTGTATAGGAGTCCATACTTATTCTCATAATTATAAAAAAATATATAAAAGTTTAGATGCTTATATTAGTGATTATGAAATATGTAAAAGCACAATAAAAAAGATAACAAATAAAGAACCTATAAATTATACTCGATTACCAGGCGGCTCAACTAATCTGATAATCAGTAAAACAAACTTAAATTTAATAAAAAAGACTTTAAATGATAAGGGAATAAAATATGTAGATTGGAATGTTTGTTCAGGTGATGCAGACAGTCATGAAGTATCTGTTGAGAAAATAAAAAGAAATGTTAAAAATCAATGTCAGAATAAAAAAATTGCAGTAATACTTATGCATGACACATATTATAAGCATTTTACAGTAGAATCTCTGCCTGAAATAATAACATACTTGAAAAATCAAGGATTTGTCTTTAGAACTTTTGGAGATTTAACTGAAGTAGAACAGAAGAAGATGATAGACCTTGGAATAATAAATAAAAATAATGTCCGATAATAAAGCTAGTAAATTAACTACTAACCTTTTATTTTGTTTTGGAATGTTTAATAAAAAAACTTTATTATTGGTAAAAATTATTAACTTTATACCTATCACACATACCTTGATACTTTACCTACTTAGAGGGTAGAAGCCCATAGCAGCCGTCAACCTAAGAAGTATAGAATCTTTTGAAAAAGGTTGATGGCTATGGGCTGCACCGCATGGGGATATTCTACTATTAATTATTAAACAGTGACGAATTAACTAATTCGCATCATGTTAAAACTCCAACCTAAAATTAATTTGCAATTATAATTTTTCGGGGATTTGGTGTCTATAAAGCGATTTTTAGTGCCTTAAGTATAACATATTATAAGAATTATAAACTAATGCTAGACATTGATATTACAAGGGTTTGACAATGAAATTACTTGATATGAAATTAGTAGAATTTTAAACTTTCAATCCATTACCCGTCAAACAACTATACCTGCAACTTATCTTGTAAAGGAAATTTATTCTGCTGGAATTAAAATGCTTCAAAAAAACTGGAATAAGCAGCTGCCAGTACGTTTGTTAGGAATAAGCCTAAGTGGGTTTGCCAAGGATAATGATAGTGAACAGATATCAATATTTAACATGTTAGAAGAGGACCATGAAAGAAACAGTGTAGACAAAATAGATAAGCTGGAAACCGCTATTAATGATATACGTCAAAAATATGGTTCTTCAATAATTAATCGTGCAATATTGATGAAGAAAGATAATAAAAATTAATTATATTTAAATGATATATATTGTGCAACTACGGTGTTAAACTTAAACGTAGGTTGTAGTAGCTGTTGGGATACATAAATTTTAGGCTGTTTTAGTAGTATACTACTGATTTACTACCAATGAGTAGACAAATGATAAAAGTTGAAATGATTTAAGAAATGCTGATAAAATAATTGAATTTCCTTTAACCCTTGAAAATAAAAAGCTAAGACGAGTCATTTAAATTTACATTAAGATATTTTAATTTTAAATTATAGGATACCCCCCATGTGGAGTGCGTGGTTAAAATATTGAGGAATACCAACGATTGTAGAGAATAAAACAACATAAAAAATATGTTTTGCCACCCATTTGCCACCGAAATTTATTTTTGGGTGGCAAGTATATTTTCTAATATACTTATTAACAAGGAAATCAAAACAACATTTCATGCAGTGAATTGGAAAATTAAGTGAGCAGGTAGATGCTAATCAGTTATCCATTTTTAATGAGTCTGAGCAGTATTATGATGCCAAGGCTGAAGAGCCAACCATGGAAGAAATAACTTATAAAAGAAAAAAGACATCAAGTTATGTTGGAAAGAAAGATAATCTAGCTAACTTAAAAAGAGTAGTTATCGAACATAAATTAGACGAGAATGAAGCTATTTGTGATAAATGTGGGGGAAATTTGGTGCTTAGGTTCTAAATCTAAAGAGATATTAAAGTTTAAGCCAGCAGAGCTGTACATATACTTGGTTAAAATGTTTTCGATATAATTTGGAGAGTGTGTGATTTTACAGAATAAACCTATTATATAAGGATATAATTACAAATATGAAACAATTGGGTGGTAAATTATATGTTGATTCCAGTAGAAATGAAGGATTCCATAGAGATTCCAGACGTTGAGATAACAAATACTAACTTTAAAAATTTAAATTTAAGAGAAGAACATATTGAAGAATTCTTGCGCTCGAATATAGAAGTTATATTTCAGGATGAAACTCTTCTTGTAGTTGGTAAGCAGGTTGTAAATAAAGAAAATGGTAGAAGTGATTTAACTGCAGTAGACCAGTATGGTAATCTTGTACTAATCGAAATCAAAAGAGATGTTGAGGATATTAAACAAAGAAGAGAGGCTTTTGAATTTCAAGCGATAAGATATGCTGCAAGTTATGCTAAGATAAAAACTACTGATGAGCTTGTTGATAAGATATTTGCTTCTTATATTGAAAAATATAAAGATGAATTTGAACCAGGTGATTTAACTGCCTATGAAAAAGCAACAAGAATATTGAATGATTTCCTTGAAAAGAATAATGCGGCTAAGACATTTAATTATAGGCAAAGAATTATTCTTATAGCATCTTCTTTTGATAGCCAAACATTATCAGCAGTTGCTTGGCTTATAGCTAATAATGTAGATATCAGTTGTTTCGAATTAAGTCCAATGAAAATTGGTGATAATTATTTTATAGATATTAATAGGATATTACCTCCTCCAGCATTAGAAGATTTTTATGTTGAAGTTGACGATAAGAAAAGACAAGTGTATTCAGAAAAGAGAAACACACCTATTACAAGATCTTATCTTCCAAGGATGGATAAATTATTTGAATGGGGAGTTATTAAAGCAGGCGACACTGTTGTAATTAAGAATTTTGGCAATTCAGATGCTATAGTTATTGATACTAAAAATGTGGAGTACAATGGTCAAAAACTTACATTTAATCAATGGGGAGAAAAGGTTACAGGATGGTCAGCTTTAAGTGTTTATGAATGGACCATAGTTAAGGGTAGTGAAAAGACTTTACATGAAATAAGGAGAGAAAAACTCCTGTCTGTTGAAAATGAAACAGAATAAAGAAAATCAGAAACAAGGGCACTATGTGTAAAAATCACACATGTATCCTTGTTTTTATATCTTCCCTAAAAAATTTGAATGAGGTATATAAGGAATATTTAATTTATTCTCCCTGCTATTTAGTAACTGTGTTTAATCTATCAACTAGATAGGCAGGAATACCTTTAATAAATTCATCGTAAACAAAACTAGCTAGAAAAGAATTTATTAATAAGAATTTTAATAAGTAAACATATAAATAAAAATCAGATGATTTAAATTCCCTCAAATTTCATGATATACTAGAATTAGTTATGCTCAAATTGTAATTTACTATACAATAATTTTTTATTTTTGTGTGATGAAAATATATGGAAAATACTCTATTTCTATAGGCAAAACTAATAATTGACTTGTTGTGCTAGTTAAATTTTGAAACCATTGAAAAGACGAGCTTAAATTTTTAAAAGTAGAAAATTCTAGTCTAGAAAAGCAGTCATTTTTAATATGATGAATCAACGAGTACAACAGGTAGTAATTAACAACTATTGAAGAAAAGGAGTCGGAAAGATGAATGGTCCAGCTAAGGATTTGTTATATGATAACAGAATTAAAATACCAAAGCATATTGCTATAGTTTGTGATGGAAATGGTAGATGGGCTAAAAAGAAAGGTTTGCCTCGAACTTTTGGTCATAAAGCTGGCACAAAGCCAATTAAAAATGTTACTAGAGACTGTTTCGAATTAGGAGTTAAAGTACTTACCTTTTATGTTTTTTCTACGGAGAATTGGAGTCGCCCTGATGAAGAGGTGAATTTCTTGATGAAGCTATTTGTGGAGTTCTTCATAAAATTGCGCAATGAAGCTGGAGAAAATATTAGAGTGAAGCATATTGGTGTTACAGATAATCTTTCTTGTCAATTAATAGATGAAATTAAAAAGACTGAAAGCTCAACGGAAAATAATTTAGGTATGATATTAAATATTGCATTAAATTATGGGAGTCGTTCAGAAATAACAAATGCTGCTAAAAACATGATACATGATATGGATATTGGAAATCTTAATGTTGATAAAATAAACGAAAGTTTGGTTAGTAATTATATGTTTACCTCAGGATTACCTGATGTTGACTTAATTATTAGAACAAGTGGAGAAATGAGGGTAAGTAATTTCTTGTTATGGCAGTCTGCAAAAGCTAAGCTATGGTTTACAAATGACTTTTGGCCAGATTTTAAGTATGACCATTTGAAACAAGCAATTAAACACTATAATGAAATAGATTTGTAAATTTTTTTAGATTATATTGTAGATCTTTGCTCAGTAAAAGATTATGAAGAGAATTTGAAGTTGTTGAGGTGAAAAAGTATGTCATGGCTAATAAAAAAAATTAACATGGGATATTTCTAAAATACAGTTTTATAGTATATAAGGAGGATATAATTATGGCTGTTTTTGAAGATTTTATGAAATTAGATATTAGGGTTGGAGAAGTTACAGAAGTGGAAGTTTTTCAAAAAGCGAAAAAGGCTGCTTATAAGTTGTGGATTGATTTTGGTGATGAAATTGGTATAAAGAAATCAAGTGCTCAGATTACAGAATGTTATAAAAAAGAAGAGCTTATAGGTAAACAAGTCCTGGGAGTTATAAATTTTCCACCGAGACAAATTGCTGATTTTATGTCGGAAGTATTGGTACTAGGAGTTTATGCTAAACAAGGAGTAGTATTAATTCAGCCAGAACAACCTGTTAAGAAAGGTGATAAATTAGGTTAATTGCTAATTTGTGTAAGTCGTGATACATCAGTAATTTATTTCGTAACAAGTTTTATTAGGGATGGGAAATGGTATGTTTATATTTGCTATTGTAGATTCAGTATTTTTATCATTAGTTATAATTGGTGGAGGGTTTTTGTGTAAAAGTATAGCGAATGTAAATCCACATAATGGTATAGGTTATAGAACTAAACTTTCAAAGAAAAATGCAGATACTTGGAAGGAAGCAAATACATATGGTGGGAATGTGCTAATTATATGTGGAGCAGTATACTTTGTGCTGACTTTGATATCTGCTGTAGTATTTCATAATAATTTCAATGGCGTAATGGCTGTTGTATTATCTATTGGAATTGGAATAGTACCAGTTATTTTAATTGGTGTTTTCATTTCAGAAATATATTTAAGAAATATTTTTGACAGTGAGGGAAATAGAAAATAGTTGCTAAAAGCAAATTATTAAATAGATTTTGTAATTACTTAATAAACAATTTTCTTATAATGTAGTAAAAAATTTTACTAAATATATTCTACAAAAATTATAAGTATAAATTATATCATTGAAAGAATAAAATTATTAATGTCTTTAGTTAAGTCACATTATTCAAAACTTGAGTCACAAGTGTTAAGTTATGTGTAGATATCTTAGCTTTAAAGTATCTATATAATCTTAAAATGAGGAGATAATGGTATGGATAAACCATTTTATAGTAGGAATTTTACTGTCAATTATCTTGAAAAAGATGAAAATTTATGGAATTTAACATCATATTTAAAAGACAATACTCATGAAATTAAAGTTCAGTTGGATATTTTAGTGTCAGATATGATTATAAAAAATGCTAATGTAGATTTCTTAAAATATCCTATGGAAAGTTGTTTATTAATTAAAGCAAAAATAGAAGAAGTAATAGGATTATGCTTGTATGATGATTTTTCTGATAAAGTTAGGCAATTATTTCTAGGTGGTAGTGGGTGTTCGAATGTAATGCATCTATTGGGAATTTCTGCTCCAGCAATAATATATTTCTATCACACTGAACAAATAAAAAGAGGAAATATGAATCATAGACAATGGTGGAATTTTGTAATTACCAAACTTACAAATGCTTGTATTGCTCATAAAATGCTTTTAGAAAAATATAAAAAACAAAAATATTGACATACTATAATACAGATGTTATTATACGATATATACAGTAAATACACTAAAGACAATAAATCAATAAAGACATGTTCGGCGTGATGAGGGTGATTTTATATTGCGAATTATAATTAGAAATACATCGGGAAAACCTATTTATGAACAGATTAAAGAACAAATCAAGGAAGCCATACTTAGTGATGAATTAAATGAAGGAGATATGCTTCCATCCATTAGGCAGCTTGCCAGTGAATTAAAAATAAGTGTAGTTACTACAACAAGAGCTTACTCTGATTTAGAGCAGGAGGGTTTTATTGTAAGTATTCAAGGTAGAGGCTGCTTTGTTTCTCCGAAAGACAGTGAGCTGGTACGTGAACAGCTGCTTCGTAAAATTGAAGATGGTTTTGCCACTGCTATAAATGCTGCTAAGATAGCTAAATTGCCTCAAAAAGAATTATTACAAATGCTTAAATCTATGTTGGAGGGAAATCCATATGAATAATGCTATTGAAATACAAAAGCTTTGTAAAAGCTATAAAGATTTTTCATTGAATAATATCTCTTTTACTTTGCCGATGGGATATATCATGGGATTTGTCGGTCAGAACGGTGCTGGTAAGACCACCATGATCCGGCTAATCCTTAATATGATTGACCGGGACAGTGGAGATATAAAAATATTCGGCTTGGATAATATACAGGACGAGCAGAAAATCAAGCAGGACATTGCAGTAGTTTTTGATGATATATATTTTGTTGATAGCTGGAAAGTCAGGGAAGTAGAAAGAGCTATTAAAAGCTTTTACAGCAATTGGAGCAGTAAACTATTCAATAAATATGTAAGCGACTTTCATCTACCTATGGACAAAAGGGTGAAAGAATTATCTCGTGGTATGAAAATGAAGCTGATGCTGGCTGCTGCAATGTCACATGAAGCAAAGCTTTTAATACTTGATGAACCTACGAGTGGACTTGACCCCGTTGCCCGCAACGAGCTGCTTGAAATTTTAGGAAAATATATTGCCAACGGGCAGAAAAGCATTCTTTTTTCAACGCATATTACCTCTGACCTTGAAAAAATCGCCGATTATATTACATTGATTGATTATGGAAATATCTTCTATTCCGGAACCAAAGATGATCTACTAGAAAGTTTTTGCATCGTCAGGGGCGGCCCACATGACCTGACAGAGTCACTGAAGAAAAAAATCATCGGGCTCACCACAAATATCGTCGGATTTGCGGGACTGTTGCCGGCTTCCGAGATGAAACATTTGGCTCCAGAAATCGTTACTGAAACACCTTCTATAGACGAGATTTTAGTATCAATAAGCAAAGGAGATGGAAATCATGAATAATATTCTCAAATCGATAAGGCTCGATCATGATATAATGAAGTCGCGTTATCCGATGTTTGTGATTGCTTACATTCTCGGGATTTTCCTCGCTGTGATTTCAAAAACACCCTTTTTCGGTGCTTTGGTTGTCATGGTTATTTCGGCACCCCTTATCGGTCAGTACTTTTCCATATATGAAAAAAATAACCTGGAAAAACTGTATGGAGTATTACCACTCAGGAAATCCGAAATAGTCATAGGTAGATATATATACGCCCTGTGCATCGTCGTCATAAACGGGATCATCGCGGCGATATTAGCATATATCATTTCGTTTTTGACCAACAAGGGAATAAGTAACACTGAATCCCTGACCTATTTGTCCGCCGCCTTCTTTTATGTCTGCCTGATGATCGCGGTGATATTTCCGCTGTATTTTAAATTTTCGTTTTCTAAAGTATATGTCTTTTCTAACTTGCCGTTTTATTTGATTTTCATAATTACCTTTGCCTTTACGAGAAAAACGAACGTTCTGAAACAGGCAGGCCCGGCTGTCCAGAATCTCACATCCAACCTCACAATAGCGGCTATCGGACTGGTCCTAGGGCTTATATTGCTGGCTCTTTCGTGCCTTTTATCCTGTGCACTTACCGAGGGAAATAGGATGATAAGCCTTCCGGCGGAAGAACCGGGGAAACGCCTGTACTTCGCCGACAATCTGCGCACATGGATGGTGATACTCGTCGTGCTGCAGCACCTGGGCGAGACTTTCGGCTTGTATTTGTTCCTGATGCTGAACCAGGCATACTTCATGGGCCTGCTCTTCCTGCTCTCGGGGTATTTCACCCCCGGATCGTATGAACGCAAGGGCCCCAGCAAATTCCTTATGGACAGGATGCTGAGGCTCGGCATACCCACGCTTGTTTACGTCTTCATAATCAGCCCCCTGGATGTCTGGGGAAGCCATCGAATAACGCATAAACCCATCGGGAATCTATTTGCCCTGGATCAGATGTGGTTCGCCGTAATGCTGCTCGTATTCGACCTGGGTTACCTGGCATGGCGTACGATTGTGAACAACAGCCCGGAGCGCCCAGCGGACGATGCGCCCAAGAAGCTCACGTTCCCCAAAGTCGCCCTCTTTACGCTGGCGCTGGCGGCGGCCAGCTACCTGCTGAGGAGCGTCATTCCATATGGCATACCCGTGCTCGAATTTCCGTCGCTTGGGTATCTGGCCCAATACCTGAGCTTTTTCCTGATCGGAATGCTTGTCTTCCGTCAGGGCTGGCTTAGGTCGGTCACCGGTTCGCTCGGGAAGCTTGGCTTCGTTCTGGCTGTGCTCGCAACGGTCATACTGTTCCCCACGGCGATATTTATCGGCTCTGGCAGCAAGTGGATAGGCTACGGGAGCTGGCAGTCGGCCGTATTCGCTCTGTGGGATTCGATCTTCGCCGTGGGAATAAGTCTGGCATTGATTACTTTCTTCCGACGCTTCCTCGACGGCGGGAAGAAGTTCGGCCGGTTCCTCTCCCGGCATTCCTTCGCCGTGTACGTTATCCATGTGCCAGTTATCGTTTTCCTGATGCTGGCGATGCGAAGTATCCATATAAATCAGCTGCTGAAATTCGGTTTAGTGGCTGTAATAGGAGTACCGCTCTGTTTCGGAGCTGCCTATCTTATTCGGCTAATTCCGTACGCAAAAGAAATCATTTAATGCAAATACTAAAATGTGTTTTATATTCCCTCATTCTGTTAGTTTGAGGGATTTTCTTGTACTGAAAACAATATTCTATTAGTATACATTTGCAACACGTTCTAATGCTAATATAGCTGAAGCAGTAGAATAATTAGCCAAAAAATGGATTTAATTTTATAAATGTTAATGAAGCTTTAGCCGATGAGGAAGGAAATTTAAAAGCAGAATTTTCTATGGAAGGTCTTAATTTGTGGCCAAATGCATATTCAGTCATTCTTGAGAATATGAGAAAGTATTTATAATAACCATGGTTGAAGAAGCGATCTTGCTTCATCATGGTTTTAAAAAATTCAATGTTTTTAATTCCTAAACAGCAGTCAAATAATGTGAATAATTTTGGAAATATGAGATTTTCGTTTCATGGACATTAGCCATCATGAAAGACTATAAAGCTTTAAAATAATGAAAATTTCAGGAAAATTCATCATTTTACTATCAAAACACAGCAAGGCCGTAGAAAAAATTATAACTCAAACAGGACTAAGCTCGGGAGATATATTTGATATTATAAAGGCTACTGTCTCGGAGATAGGCAAGGATAAGAAAGCTTCAACTACACAATACCATAGCAATAATCCATCAGTGGCCTGTCAAGGCCACTATATTTTTGTCAATATATTATATTTATTGGAAGTTTTATAATAAGCGTATGTAATAAATATAGACAAGCTATCTAGATTATGCTAAGCCAATATTATGATGAGTAATTATTTTGAATAGACTTTCTAATTTGTTCCATTCTTTCATTTGATTCATTATATTTAGATATTATTTCTTCACTTTCAATAAATTGTGGATTGATTTGAATAAGATGCCTATTTATATTTTGATTCCATATTTTATCTATTGTAACATTAGCAACTTTGAAAAATTTTTCTAATAAGTTCATAACTCATACACTCCTAACCATTTGTTATTATAATTTATTGTACATATATATGATACCTTTCACCTATTCATGACAAAGATACTCTCACTTTTCTAAAGCAGGGGAGAGTTCACTGATTAGAAATGGTCATGAAGAGGTTAGAAAATGGTATAGAGGTATATGATCAAAAACTCCAACTGTATTTTAGCTGGAGTTTTCGTTTTACATAAATAACTAGCCCATAAACAGTAAAGATATTCAAAGGACTTTAGTTATATATTAGTATTATACCCACTTTATCATATTATATATTTGTTTTCCAAATATTCATTTAATTACTTAGAATATTTTTTATAGAAATGTACAAACTTTAAGTATAAACAGTAAAGATTACTATACAAAGGAGTGTTAATTATGGCACGTAGCAGTAATAATTTAGTAGTTCCACAGGCTAGAGAAGCTTTAGATAGATTTAAAATGGAATCAGCTCAAGAAGTTGGAGTAAATTTAAAGAATGGATATAATGGAGATTTAACTGCCAGAGAAGCTGGCTCTATAGGTGGAAACATGGTTAAGAAAATGGTTGAAGCTTATGAACAAGGTTTAAAGTAAGATGTTATAAAAAGTCTAGAATGGTGTTATAGGCCATTCTAGGCTCTATTTTTGTATAGAATATTACACATATTTTTATTTATTTAAAATACTGTACATTATGGTATAATAAATTAAAAGAGGCCGTTACGGTTTTAAAAATTGTCTTTAAATATTTTTAATCAATTAAGATGTGCTTTCCGACAGCTCATCTTAATTTTTTGAGCCTGTATCTTAATAATTATTATAGCATATGTAGAAATAATTTTAAGGTTAAAGTAGTTATACTATTTTAGGAATATATAATTAAAGCTATAAAATATTTGAAATGCGACGAAAAAACACCCCAAAATTCAAAATTAAATAATGCGGTGCTCTTATAAATCGTTATCTAACACAACTTAAATTCTTTTAATTAAGTGCATTATTTAGAAAGACTTTTATCTAATAGATCAGATAACAAACAAAAATGTTCTATCATAGTTCTTCTTTGTTCTTGCGACATATTTCCAAAAGCCTCTACTTCTGCTGATTTAAGTTTTTCAAGTATACTGCTTGCATATTGACTTCCCTTCTCCGTAAACCTAACAATTTTGTTCCTACGGTCTTTAGAATTCAATTCTCTCAGAATATATCCTTTTTTCTCAAGTCCAGATAGTATTAACGAAACTGTTTGTTTCGGCAAACTCAATTTATCCCGAATTTCATTTTGAGTACAATAAGGGGAACTTTTATTTATTACATACAAAGTAAACAAGGTTGTATCTTGAATTTCATGTTTTCTGGACCAAACACGATAAATATCATTAATTTTAAACCAAGATTGATAATAAACATCTAATAGCTCAGTAAATTTCTCTTCCTCACTCATGTCTTGTACACTCTTCCTTCAATTATAAAATAATACTACCTTAATTATAAGAGAAACTAGTGACTAACACCACTAAAATTTAGTCCTATAACCCCTAATACAATAAAAAGTATAGATACTATTTTTAACACACTAACATCCTCTTTAAAAACAAGAATTCCTATTACTGATATAATAGTAATTCCTGCTGCTCCCCATATAGCATATACTATACTAACAGATATCTTCTTTAAGGACATTGATAAAAAAATAAAGCATAGCCCATATGTTAAAAGTGTTCCTAGTGCTGGTAGTAATTTTGTAAATCCTTCAGAGATCTTCATACAAGTAGTTCCTAAAGTTTCAAGAATAATAGCTAAAATTAGATAGATCCATTCCATAGTAAAAACCTCTTTTAAATAATATTAGTCCATTAATGGACTAATATTATTGTACTAAAATGTTATGCTTTAGTCAATATTAGCTAAAATTCCCATGGAATTTATAAACAATTAAACACCTTATTATTCAATTTTCAAATAGCTCTCTTGTTTTTTATTTAAGTCACATTAAATTCACATTTTGAACAAAATGATTATATATTAAAGCGCTTTTAAAAGGTTATTCTGGGTAATGTTTTTAGAAAAGCTAAAAATAGATATATATATTCATATTACAATAATTTACTATTCTTAAAATATATAAATTTTAATTTTATTCGTGTATATCTTTAATAGTGTTAATTATTAGAACTGTACAAGTTATTATAGTTGCCCCTAGTAAATAAATACCAACTAGTATAATATCAGAATCGTTATTACCGTTATGTAACAGATTTTCGAGAATAAACGAAAGATACATAAAGGCAATAAAACTTATAATCCATAAAATAATATATTTTAAAACTTTCATAATTCAATTCTCCTATATATAAAATATCACTATTTGATTATAAAATATTTAATGCACTGCTGGGAAGATAGAAATTCTCATCAAGGCATTTTATTTTTATGTTAAAAGATGGATGAGATATTGATTTTTTCATACTATAATGATAATATACGCATATATAGACATAAAATTACAATAATATATAAAAAACATCAACAAAATACAAAAGACTGGGAACTGTGAAGAATTCTATTTATTTGGGCATCTTGAGAATTCGGAGTTAGTGATGCAACCGACCAATTGAAACTAATTGATTTTTTATTAGCTTTAATTGGTTTTATTATTTAAGATGAATATACAAATGATACTAGGTCTTAAAAAGCTTTATCTATTCTAGGTAAGCACAGTGAGGAACACATAAAGGAAGAATAAGGGGGGAATGCTACTTGTTAAAAAATTTTAAACTCAATAGTATATGGAGTAAATTGTCTTTTATAGTAATTACATTTACATTACTTTTTATTATGGTTGTATCCATAAGTTCTAATTATATAGTAAAGAATAGTCTTTATGAAAATAGTCTTAATGAAATAGAGGAAAAAAGCAATACTTTTGCAAGTAATATAGAAGATTTAAAGCAAAAGTCGTTAAATGCTTGTGATTGGTTTGAAAATTCATCTAGACTTGTTGAAGCTCTTAGTACACAAAATAGAGCAGCTGCTTTGGATTTAGGTAAAACGGCATTAAAATCTTTTGGTATCGATTATTTGGTAATAACAGATAAAGAAGGTAATGTTTTTATACGCGCTCATGAACCGAATGAATATGGTGATAATATAGCAAATCAGGTAAACATTAAAAAAGCTTTGAACGGTGAAAAATCTGTAGGCATAGAAAATGGGGAAGTTGTAAAATATTCTATTAGGGCAGGGGTACCGTTAAAGGATAACAATGGTAATATTATAGGTGCAGTGTCCTTGGGATATATTCTTTCTAATAATGCATTTCTTGATAAACAAAAAAAATTATTTGGATATGATATTACAATTTTTTATGGCAATGAAAGAATTGCTACCACTATAAAAGATAAAAATGGAAAAAGGATTATTGGTACAAAAACTGAAAATACTTCTATAATAAACGATGTGTTAAAAAATGGCCAATCTTACTATGGCAAATGTATAATTAATAATGAAAATTATGTTGGTGGATATAAACCGATTATTGATGTAAGTGGAAAACCTTCAGGTATGATTTTTATAGGGGAAAAGGCCGATTTTATTAATAGCTTAGTTAACAAGCTTATAGCTAGCCAAGGTGTTATATTACTAATTTGTGGAGTGCTTTTAATTGTATGCATGTTAGTATTTATTAGATTTTTTATTATGAACAAAATTTTACAGCTTACTTCTAATTTTAAGGAAATATCAGAGGGGCATGGAGATTTGACTAAAAGAATTTTGATAACATCAAAAGATGAAATTGGTGAATTGTCGATGTATTTTAATAAATTCATGGAAAGCATACATAGTATAGTTAAAATAATAGTTGCAGAGGTTAACAAAGTAAATAGAGCTGTTTCTATAACAAATGATAATATAGCTGTATTAGCTAAAAATTTAGTTGAGACCTCAGAAACTGTGGAAAAACTATCAGTGGGTATGGAAGAAACAGCAGCTTCAACGGAAGAAATAAATGCTAGTACAGTTGAAATTGGTACAGCCATAGAGGATATTACTACAAAAACCCAAGATGGTACAACATCAGTTAATGAAATCAGTATAAAAGCAAATGAGCTAAAAGAAAATGCAAAACTATCTCAAACTGATGCAAATAAAATTAAATTAGAGATAAATGAAGCAGTTAATAATGCAATTATTAAATCAAAAGAAGTGGATAAAATAAAAGAGTTAACAGATTTTATTTTACAAATATCAGCTCAAACTAATTTATTGGCATTGAATGCATCTATAGAATCAGCAAGAGCAGGAGAAGCTGGAAGAGGATTTTCAGTTGTGGCAGAAGAAATAAGAAAACTAGCAGAAAGTTCTGAAGCTACTGTAAATGAAATGCAAAATATAATTAGCAGTGTATTTGAAGCGGTCAATAGTTTGTCCGAAAATTCTAAGAAGTCATTAGACTTTATAGATATCCAAGTAGTAAAAGGATATGAGGAACTTGTTGAAACTGGTGAAAGTTATAATAAGGATTCAATTTTTATAGAAGGATTAATGACAGATTTAAGTTCCACATCAGAAGAACTATTAGCATCCATAAAGATCATTTCCGAGGTTGTAGACAATATTTCTAAGGCTAGCAGTGAAGGAGCAAATGGAGTTAGCAATATCGCAGAGAAGATATCAATTATAACTGACAATGCAAATGAAATAAAATTAGAAACGGATATAATAAAGAAGAGCTCAGCTGAATTGAACAGTATAGCTTTAAAGTTTACTATATGATAATTATAAAAAATATAGCTATATAGTATTGTAGTGGTCGGTGAATGACCTTGTATACATACTAATTTTTCATATAAGACGTGGGAAAATCAAAAAGATAATATGGAGCATTGGAAATTTAATGCGTTGATGGGAAAGTAGAAATTCTCAGCAGCGCATTTTATTTTTTGGGTGGCGATTATATGTTTAAAGATATTAATAGTTCTGTAATTAATAATTTAGAAGTATTTTTAACGTCAAAGGTATAAACTATATTTGTGTGTCAAATTATAGTATAATTATCGTATGATATGAGGTGATTATATAAATGAAAACAGTAGAAGTAGTAGCTGCAATTATAAAGCACGGCAATGAAATATTTACCACCTGTCGTGGTTATGGTGAGTTTAAAAATATGTGGGAATTTCCAGGTGGCAAAATAGAATCTGGAGAGACAAGAGAAGAAGCACTTATTCGTGAAATTAAAGAAGAATTAGAATTGGATATACATGTTTCTAAATATGTAACTACTATTGAGTATGATTATCCAAATTTTCATCTTACAATGCACTGCTTCTTGTGTGATATATGTGGAGGAAAAATTCATTTAAACGCTCATAATGCTGCTAAATGGATACCATTAGATGAGTTGGACAAACTTAGATGGGTTCCAGCAGATATATTGGTTGTTGAGAAACTCAAAGAATTGTAAAAGAAAGAATGGCATTTTTGAAATCTAATATGTGTAGCATATATGCATGACAATAAATATCGCTTTTTTTATATAAAAATATTTGTATTTCATCAATAGGCGTTGATTAAATTGTAAAATATTATATAAATATTGTTCTTTGTATAAAGAATTAAATAACTTATTAAATTAATACAGGTGATAATATGGGATCAATATTTGACAAAATAAATAGTATAGAAAAGAAAGATAGTAACAATTTCAATATCAAGAATAAGGAAATAGAAAATAGCGGGTTTATTGTTAATAATGAATTGATAGTTAATTCAGAAGAAGGAAATCTATTACAAGAACTTAAGATATGTTTAAACCAATGTAATGGATTTTATTTCAGTACAGCATTTATCAATTTTAGTGGTGTTCAACTCTTATTGGATAGTTTTCAAGAACTTGAGAAAAAAGGCATTAAGGGCAAAATATTGACTTCAACATATCTTAATTTTACTGAACCTAAGGCACTTGAAAGAATAAGAAAGTTTAGTAATATTGATTTAAAGGTTTTTATCGCTAATAAAGATAAGGGTTTTCATACTAAAGCTTATATCTTCGAGAATAGAGAAGAATATAAAATAATTATAGGATCTTCTAATATAACTCAAAGAGCTTTAAAAAGTAATGTTGAGTGGAATGTAAAAGTTGTTTCAAAAAAAGATAATAGTTTTACACGTCAGGTTTTAGAAGAATACTTAGGATTATGGGATTCCACTACTATTGTAAGTGATGAATTTCTTAATAGCTACAGAAGTTTCCTCAAGGAAATTAGAAAAAGTGAGACTAATAAGGCTTTAGATTTTAGTAATTATGAATTAATAAAACCAAATGAGATGCAAGAAATGGCAATAAAGAGTTTAGATAGATTAAGACATTCAGGCGAAAATAAGGCATTAGTTATTGCAGCTACTGGTACAGGTAAAACATATATGTCAGCTTTTGATGTTATAAAATATAATCCCCGAAGAATGCTTTTTCTAGTACATAGAGAAGAAATTTTAAGAGATGCGGAGAAAACATTTAAGAAACTAGTAAAGAATAAAAATAAGAGCACAGGACTTCTAACAGGTACAAGCAAGGAAATAGATGCAGATTACGTATTTTCAACTGTACAATCAATGAACAATTATATTGATAATTTTAAAAAAGATGATTTTGAATATATTATTGTAGATGAAGCCCATCATGCAGCTAGTTCATCTTATAAAAAAATCATGGATTACTTTAAACCTAAATTTTTGCTTGGAATGACTGCAACACCAGAAAGGTGTGATGGTGGGAATATATTTGATATTTTTAGTGGTAATATAGCCTTAGAAGTAAGACTTAGAGAGGCTTTAGAACAAGAATTGATAGTTCCATTTCACTATTTTGGTATAACAGATATTGATGGCATAGATTTAAGTGATGTAAGCTTGCAGGATATTGATGAAATAGTTAAAAGATTGAAAGTTAATGAAAGAGTTGATTTTATAATAGAAAAAGTGCTGTTTTATGGGTATGATGGAGAGAAATGCAAGTGTATAGGCTTTTGTGCAAATATAGATCATGCGGAGTATATGGCAAGTGAATTTAATAAAAGAGGTATAAAAAGTGTATGCTTAACAGGAAAAAATTCTCCAAGTGGAAGAGCGGTTTATATAAAAAGATTAGAAAATGATGATGATGAATTAGAAGTTATATTTACTGTAGATATTTTTAATGAAGGTGTGGATATACCATCTATTAATTTAGTTTTAATGCTTAGGCCTACTAGTTCACCTATTATATTTATACAGCAGCTTGGCAGAGGACTTAGAAAACATAAAGGCAAAACATTTTTAACTGTATTGGACTTTATAGGAAATCATAAAAAAGTATTTTTAATAGCCATAGCTCTAAACGGTTCAAGGTATTATGACAAAGATAGTTTAAAAGTAGCAGTGTCAACTCAGTTTGGAAATATACCTGGATGTACTAATATTCAAATGGATAAAGTTGCTGAAGAGAGAATTTTAGAGCAGCTAAATAAAGAAAATTTTAATTCTATGAAATATTTAAAGGAGGAATATTTAGAGTTTAAGAAAATGAATGGAGAAAAAGTGCCATATTTTCTTATGGATTATATAAAGTATGATGGGGCACCAGATCCTTTGAGATTTTTAAACAAGGAAAAAACTTATCTTAGCTTTGTAGTTAAAATGGAAAATCAAAAAGAGTTGGAAAGTATATTGGAAGATGACGATTTCTTTAAAATACTAAAAGAGTTCACTAACAAGTTGCCAATAAAAAGAATTTATGAATTTAGTATATTAAAGCATCTTTTAAATCATGAACAGATAAGCTTAAAGCAGGCTAGATGTGAAATGTTAAAATATATTGATTATGTAGATGATAATAGTATTATACATGCTTTTAATTGTTTAAATCAAAATTACTATGATACAGCTCAAATAAAAAGTACTGTTAAGTTAGTTGAATTCCAGGATGAAATATTATCTTGTACTTGGAAATTTAAAAAAGTAATACACAATAAAGAATATAGATGTTACATTGAAGATATTATAAATTATGCGCTTATAAGGTATGAAAAAAAGTTTTCAAGCAATTATTATGGAGTTCCATTTTTAAAATTATATGAGCAGTACAAAATGGTGGATGTAGCGTTGCTTTCAAATTACACTAAAATTCACAGCTCTTTTAGAGGAAGTGGACTTATAACTAATGAAAATGAATATTTTATTTTTGTAGATTTGCATAAAGAAAAAAATATAAAGGAAAGCATTAATTATAAAGATAAACTTATAGATAGAAATTATTTTCAATGGCAAAGTCCTAATAGTACATCACAAAGTTCAGAAAGAGGAAAAAATATTATATTCAATAAGCAAAGAGGCATTAATTTGCATATCTTCTTAAGAAAATATAAGAAAATAGATGGAGTTGTTCAACCGTATATTTATATGGGAAAAGGGTATGTAGTAGAATGTAAAGGAGAAAAACCTATAACTGTTAAAATAAAATTAGAAAATGAAGTACCAATTACAATACATACGGAGTTTATTAAAAAGATATGAATTAGAAATGAGTAGAGCATCAACTAAAAGTTCTCCGTTAAGCATAAGTCCTGGCTAGGATAAAATAAGTTTCACGGCCTGTTTTACGTCTGTGATATTGGGAAAGGAAATACATTCAGATGGATAATAATGTTTTATGGTATAGAGAAAAACAAGTTGAAAGAACTATAAATAATTTAAGAAAACGCAATATGGCAGGATTTTTTGTTAATGATGATATGGAATTAAAAGAACTTTTAAAAGAACTTGTAGATAAAAATTCCGTAGTAGGTGTGGGCGATTCAATGACACTTTTTGAAACAGGTGTTATAGATTTTCTCCGTGAAGGAAATTTTACCTTTTTAGATAAGTATACAGAAGGTATTACAAGTGGAGAAAAAAGGCAAATATATATACAAAATTTTTCGGCTGATACTTTTATGTGTAGTACAAATGCCTTAACAGAAGATGGAGAACTTTATAATATTGATGGTAATGGAAGTAGAGTTGCACCAATGATTTATGGACCTAAGCAGGTTATTTTAGTAATCGGAATAAATAAAATAGTTAAGGACATAGAAGAAGCTGAAAAAAGAGTTAGAAGCTACTCTGCTCCCATTGATGCTAAAAGATTAGGTAAAAATACTCCATGTACTACCTTAGGCTATTGTGTAGACTGTAAAAGTCCCAATAGGATATGTAATAATTTTATAATCATTAGAGGACAATTTATTAAAAATAGAATAAAGGTAATAATTGTAGGAAAACAATTGGGATATTAATGATTTAGCTCACAATTTTCTTTTGACACGATAAAATGGCTTGCTTATTAGTAAGTCTTTTTGTCATTTTATTTATATCAATAAATTTTAAAAGGCAGCCCTACTAGTGCTGCTTTAACTATTTAAAGAGGATGATTGATTATGAAAGATTTGTTTTTATCCAAGTCCAATAAAGAATATCAAAAGAGTTTTGAAGAGTATTAATGAATATTTAAATGACTTACATAACGTCAGAGAATAAGCAGAGATGAAATGAAAAATGGAGGTATTATGAATAAACGAGAGCGAATTAAAACAGTCTTTTTATATGGTGTTTTCATTTGTTGCATAATTTTGTTAATTAAGATATTGTTCTTATCAAGAATTTCGCATTTGGAGCATAGGTCAATCAATCTCATTCCTTTTTATAGTATAATGGAATATATATCTGGCAGCTCTGCAAATATAAGAGCATTTTCTTTTAGTAATGTGGTTGGCAATATAGTTATTTTTATTCCACTTGGTACATATTTGTCATTATTCAAAAATGATAAAAGAGTAATAACCAATTTGTTGTTTATATTTATAGTGAGTTTATTTGTTGAAATCATTCAAGGGCTTTTATGCATTGGAGCATCAGACGTTGATGATATAATTCTAAATTGTTTGGGTGGATTGATTGGTATTTTAGGGTATAAGTTTTTATTGTCTATATTACGAGATGAGAAAAAAGTATATACTGCAATCACAATACTATCTGCTATGGGATTACCTCGTATATTATATTATTTATTCATGGTGAGAATGAGATTCTGAATATCTTTATTGCATAATCTTTTGATAAAAGGCTTAATGATATTTCACTTGGTTTAGGTAAAAAAGGTAATGATCATAAAAAGTTGGAAACTACATTGCTGGAGGTACAGGATTTAATAAGTAAGTCTGATGAAGAGTTACAGGGGCCATTTGTAGAATATGGAGACATTATAAATGCTGAGATGGTCATCATATACAGGGAGATTTATATATGTGCTTTTAAGGATGCTTTAAAGGCTATTGGAATAATTGAGGCAGTGAAAAAATAAGAAGAGTGTTGTTCAAATTTCAGGAGGCTACTATGGATACAATAAAGGCAATAGAAAAACGGAGAAGTATAAGAAAATTTGAAAATAAAATAGTATCAAAAGAAATGATAGAAAAATTATTAGTATTAGCAACTAAATCACCTTCAGGTAAAAATCGTCAACCATGGAGATTTATCGTTCTTCAAAATAGAAAGAAAGATGAGTTAGTAAGTATTATGGAGAATGTGTCAAGTCTACATAAGAAACAGAACAAACCTATTGGGAGTTTTGAACTAAGCATCAATTCAATTAATGAAGCATCCGCAGTAGTTTTAGTTTTTAATGCATTTTCTAATTTTGAAGAAGATTATAACCACTATAGATTACTTACTGATACTCAATCAATAGGTGCAGCTGTGCAGACAATCCTTTTAGCATCACAGGATTTTGGATTAGGTACTCTTTGGATTTGTGATATTTTTTATTGTGATAAAGAGATATGTTCATGGTTAAATCGTAAAGATGAACTTGTAGCTGCAGTAGCTATAGGCTATCCAAATCAATCTCCATATCCACGTCCACGAAAATTACTACAAGAAGTTACAGAATGGATATATTAGGATAATTAGATTTGATATATAGTTACAGTATGCCGCATTTTTAATTTGTACTACAAGTGTACAATTAAAGCATTCAGTGACTCTACTACGGCTGTTCCATCCCGACAACATGCGAACATTTATTTTTTATAAATTACTTCTTGACTTAGGGTTTACCTGAAATGATAAGATAACATAGAGAGAAGTTATCATATGAATTCTTATCAGAGGAGGGTATGAATGGAAACGAGGACTATATTAAAGAATAAGTTTTATTTGTATATGACAGAATTTTTTGCAGGAATGTCAGTAATGGCAGTGGAACTTGGAGCGAGCAGACTTTTGGCACCATATTTTAGTTCTTCACAAATTGTGTGGACAATTATTATTGGAACTATCATGATTGCAATGGCATTGGGCAATATCTGGGGGGGAAGAAGTGCAGATAAAAATCCTAATCCAGATAAGTTGTATATGCGAATTGTTATAGCTGCTATATGGATTGCAGCTATACCGCTTCTGGGAAAGTATATAATTTTAGCTGTATCTGCAGTACTTATTTTAACAATAAGTAATAACTTTTTAATTTTAGCAACCTTTTTAACATGTATGATAATTTTTGTATTTCCGCTTTTTTTGCTGGGGACAGTTACACCTTCTCTGGTGAAATATACGGTAAATAGTTTGAGTGACAATGGAAAGATAGTGGGTATGCTAGGCGCAATTAATACAATTGGAAGCATCATTGGCACATTTTTACCTACCTTTGTTACAATTCCGGCAGTTGGAACATCTGTTACATTCTTAATATTTTCGGGAATTCTTCTGGTACTTGGCATGATTTATTTTATAAACATAAGAGCAAAGAAAGCACAATGTATTATAAGTGTTATTTTATTTATCTTTTGCAGCGTATTTGGATCATCGGATAGTTTTGCATTTTGGGAGAAAAATCTCTTGTATGAAGGAGAATCTATTTATAATTATCTGCAGGTGAAGGATACAAATGATAGCGTAATTCTTTCTACCAATGTTCTTTTTGGAGTTCAATCCATTATGAAAAAAGATAACAGTTTGACGGGAATGTATTATGACTACGCACTTGCGGCACCCGTTATGTCCGGAATTTATAAGAAAAAAAATGCAAAGATTTTGGTGCTTGGTATGGGGACAGGCACTTATGCAAAACAGTGTCAAAAATATTTTCCTAATGCTTCCATCGAAGGCGTAGAAATAGATCAGAAAATAACCAATTTAGCCAGTAAATATTTTAAACTCCCGAACACTATAAAAGTAAATACTTATGATGGAAGAGCATACTTGAATTCTGAAAATAAGAAATATGATGTGATCATGGTAGATGCCTATCAGGATATAACCATACCTTTTCAGATGTCTTCCAAAGAATTCTTTACTATTGTTAAAAATCATTTAGCAAAAGATGGTATCATGGTTGTAAATATGAATATGCATACCGAAGAAAAAGGAAATATTACACAGCATTTATCAGACACCATAGCAAATGTTTTTAATAAGGTATATACAGTGAATGTAGATGGCTCAACCAACAGAGAACTATTTGCAACGCAGAATATGGAAGCAGCTAAAACCTTTGAGCAGAATACTAGAGAATTAAGAAACAATGAATTAAAGACATTAATGTATAACATTGCAGATAATATGGATACATATGTAAAAGGAAATTATCTTCTGACTGATGATAAGGCACCAGTGGAACTTTTAGGAATGAGGGTAATCGATGAATTAATTCAGGATGAACTAAGTTATTACAAAAAAATATTCAAAGAAGAAGGTATAAATGGATTACTAAAAAGTTTATAAGGTTAAATGAAAAAGTAAGTTCATCTTTTCACTCAGCCATTGATAATGCAGAAATTACGTCAGGTTTTTTCCATTTACGAGAGCTGGAGCTGGCAGTATAATAAGTAAAAAATGTCTGCTTCTATGAGTGCAAGCATGGCAAATAGGTATTTGAAATTATTAACTATGATAACGAGAAAGCTATATTTCTTTTGAAGATTGATGATAGTAACTATAAGGTTGAAGGTTTTGGAAGAGTCAGTGAATGGTGTGTTTAAGAAAGGTATTTTTAAGATGTAAAAAATGCACATGGAGTAATAGAATAAGTAAGATGATCTTGTGCTGTAAGTAAGATGACTCGTATCATAGATTTAAGTGAAAAGAATAATTTAAATTACGTAGAATAATTGAAATATAGAGTATAATATATATAAGAATTTGTATTATTTAGTTAGGGATGTGAAGTAAATTGGGTGCTGAAAAAGTAAAAATAGATTTGAATTTATCTAATGATTTAATACCGCTTATAGAAGATCTAGGACTTTCAAAATCTTTAAATGATAATATAACTATATCAATAGCAATTGCATTATTTACAAGTAAGTCTGTGTCGTTAGCTCGAGCAGCTGAGATAGCAGAAATGAGCCTTGTAGATTTTATGGATTTACTTAAAAATAAAAACATACCTTGGAACGAATATACAGAAGATGAATTTCGTCTTGATCAAATTGCACTAAGAGATTTAAAAGATGAATTAGGAGCTAACAAAGATGACTAAAGTTGTATGTAATTCAAGCCCAATCATAGGGCTAAGTATTATTAAAAAGTTAGATTTGCTGTGGGAGATTTTTATATGATGAACAGGTATTTAGATTCATTTATAAATTCAATGGTGCTCCATATAGAAATAAGCCTATTACACCTTAGTGGCTGTGAAGCAATTCATGATTCGTTGATAAATGAATAATACGGTGTTAAAAATTTAAAAATATGTTACAATTTCTATGTAAGTTAAGTTGGGAATATAAAAAACTGCTGATAGAAATAGATATAAAAATTCTCGTATAACGTTGAAGAATATTATAAATCTAGGTAGTTCTAGGGGGAACGTGATTGTGGATAAAAACTGGACTATGAGTGCTTATTATAAAAAAATAGTAAAGACTTTTCATATTATACTCGCAGCCAGTATATTTGGTAGCTTATTATCAATTCTCATTATTTTCATGGTTAAACAAAATTGTCATATGATAACCGAAAACATTTTTGCAGTGGATTTAAGCATTCTTAGAATATTTACGTGGGGAGTGAATTATGCTTTCTTTGCTCTAATGTTAACTTCATTTATCTTTGGGTTGTTCACAGAATGGGGATTTGTTAAATATCGATGGATAATATTCAAGTGGATGATTGTGTTAAGTATGTTTGCGGTAACTTGTTTTGGTTTGGGACCAGCTATAAATGGTATGACATCCATAGCGGATGCAGGATTAAATAGTTCAACAATGAGTAGAGAATATTTAAATTTTCAACAGAGAGCCGTAGTATTTAATGCAGTTGAGATAGTAGCTATTTTACTTATTTTTGTGATTTCTGTTTTTAAACCGTGGGGAATAAGGAATGTAAAGCGACAGATTAAACAAAAAACAGTAATTATGATATTATTACCTCTCATAGCTATAGGTGTTGGATTTGCAACCATTAATGCTATAAAGTTAAACACAATAAGAAATATATCTATAAAAAATATCGATCTTACAAGGATTAATGATGGAATATATATAGGAGAATCGAAGGCTGGAAATTATGCATATAAGGTGAAGGTAAAAGTTGAAAACCATAAAATTATTAATATTGAAGGGATAGATAATCGGAAAAGTCCCTATGTGACTTATGCAGAAGGAGTTTTTACTAAAATTATAAAACAACAGAAAGTAGATGTAGATGCAGTAACTGGTGCTACAACAACCAGTAAGGCATTTATGAAGGCGGTAGAGAATGCACTTAATAAATGAAGTGTTTTTACTTATCTATTTTCATAACTATCAAAAAACGAATAATTATTTAGAACACCGTATTATTCATTAGCATACATAATAGATATAGTTAATGCAGCAGTGACTCTAGATAATGCAGGCAGTGGGATTATAGTTTTTATAGCAAGTGTAGATAGTGGAGTTTCATGGAAATCGTGGAATGGAAGTTCATGGGTATTGGTTGATATAACAAATTAGGTGGTAACCCCAACAATCTAATTCACTTAAATTTCATGATATACTAGAATTAGTTATGACGGACTTGTAATTTTAGACGAATTAATACCATTTTTATATAGATTGTTTATGAAATAAAAGTCACCATAGAATCTAATTATTTAGTCTTAATCTTTATAAAATGGTAACATAAGCTACATATTTTTACCTCTAATAGACTTATACTATAATTAAGAAATTTAAGGAGGTAAGAATATGAATAGCTTAATTAAAAATATAGAATTTTCAAAAGTACTTAATTTACAGGACTTAATATCATATCAAGAAGGTCAGGTTATAAGTAGAACTATTGCTCAGATACCTTCTGCAAATATTACTCTATTCTCACTAGATAAAGGAGAAGGTATCAGTACACATGTGACTTCTGGAGACGCTATGGTTCAAATATTAGATGGTACAGCCGAAATTACCATAGGTAATAATGTTTTTAATGTTAAAGCAGGTGAAACAATAATAATGCCTTCTGATATTCCTCATGGACTTGAAGCTCGTGAAAGATTCAAAATGCTTTTAACCGTAATAAAACACTAAACAAATTGATAGGGCAGATATGCTGCCCTATCAATTTGTATCTAGAATTTCTCTTCTCAATAGATTAGATTATTAATACCATGAGGGCAAGACTTAGAAAATATGAAATATTAGAAAATAAATAATAATTTTTGATGAGATGACTATCATGTAGTGGTAAGATTGTTGGTTTTGGGAATATCAGAACATTACGGTAGAAAAGAAACAGCGTGAAGTATCGGCATAACATAGTTTTCTAAGGTTTTAAATAAATATTAAAGTATGTTATATGCTCCCTCAGACTGCGGTTTGGGGGAGTTTTTTTAAAATATATGTAGTAGAATGCAATACTTAACAATGCCACACGAGCTATAGAGTGGATATTTTAAAACTTAAAACAGAAAATATTCATAAATCATATATTTGACGATGTAATAATATAATAATTGCCTGATAAACGAAGTCACTCAAATCTTCATTACTGAATTGGTTTCAATAGGTTTATTGTATCGTAGTAGTGCAATGTTCTAGCAGTAACACCTGTTATTCGTACAATATCTTTAACTGTAAAAAATTGTGTTTTCATTCCAAAAATCCTCTACTTCTTTAAGAATTTTTATATCTATTTTACTCTTTTTGTATCATATATATAATACGCTATAACCATACGTCATAGTCAAGTATAATAAACTATTCATATGTAAAAGGCAAAAAGGACTGTGATAATAAACATATAGATGATAGAGTTTTATATCAGGCATTTATAAACACTTATAATTCTCTAATAGAAAATAAGGACCAATTCACGGAGAAGTGGAGGCAGGACTTAGGAAGCAATAACTTGCTTAAAAGATATAAGACTAAGCAGTTCATAGAAATTGTAGAAAATGCAGAGTTAATAGAGGAGTTTGATACAGATTTGTTTTTTACGATTACCGATTTTTGCTGTACAGAAGGGGCCTAAGCCTGGTCAGGGTATTAGTTTCTTCGGATTTCGTGATTTAATGATGATTGGTATAAATGCAGGACATTTGAAAGCACCAAATAATTCTCACTCTGGAATTTCATATTTTTATAAGTCATCCGCTATTCTGGATGTTATAGATAGTTAAGAATTTATTTTGGCAATAAATAAGCTATGGTTAGAGGAAGATATTTTACTCATATACCATGAGACAATTAAATGCTATTGATTAGGCCAAGAATTGGAAGGTGGGGAAATATCTTATGGAAGATTATGTTTTATATGATTCGTTTATAGAAAAAAACAAGGTGTTAGATGATTCTAGCAAATCGTTACCTCAAGTAAAAAAAGAAATGATGCATTTAATAACTCCAGATATGGACAAAAATATTTTAACATTATTGCAATGGGATTGTCAGTTATTTGCTTGTTGAGAGATTGTAATAGAACATAGAGAAGAAGGTCAGGATTTTTTATTTCCAGAGTTAGTTTTTACTAATGGAACAATAATTCCTGATATAGATAACTTTGAAAAAGAAAGATTTAGTTTTTATAGGCATAGATATGAGAGTGTTAGCAATAAAATAGTTAGAATACGTTATGCAAACTATTTTTTTCAATATGGTGAAAAGAGTAAAAAATATCAGTATGGTACAGAATTGAACCAATTACTATGTGATGAGATTAAAAATATGAAGATCTCTCATGAATGCGTGGTAAATGTCTCAAGGTTATTTGAAGTAGCATTATCTTTTTCTATTGAAAATGCTATTACGAGAATTGATGAATTGGTTATGGTAGAGCAGTTAGGAAAAAATTTAAGGAATAATATAGCACATGGTCTGGCTGGAATAGATACCTTTGGAAAAACAAACTGTTTAATAGTGATATATTTATTTTTCTTAATCACTGCAACTAAATGGGATTTTAATAAAGGATAAGAATAAATAATATCAACTACTCATTAGGCTAATAATGTGAAAGTAAGATGAAGATAGAAAAATAGCTAAATGTGAAAAAATTTTAGAATAGGATATGGTGAGCCATACTATAAGTAATTGCGATTTTTTGACATGAATCCATGTACACTACATATGAAGAGTTGTGTTTGTAGAAGAGAAATAGATTGGTATAGAAAAAGCATAACAAAAGGCCATCAACAAATAATAGAATTGTACCTTAATTTTCAGTGTTTTGATTAAGGGCACTATGTTGCCATAGTAAAGAATTTTCAATAATGTATTAGCAAGGAGATATAAATAATTATTAAAAATGCAGATAAATATATTTAAAAGCGGTATAATATGCTCATAAGTTATAGAAAGGAACTTAATTTATGAGTAATTATAAACCACAAGAATTTGCTGAAATGATAGGTGTTTCAGTAAAGACACTTCAAAGGTGAAAGTGGTTTTCCTAAGTTCAAGAAAAAGAAGAATCAAGACGTTAAAGCTTACTTCCCTAAGAACAATAAAACTGACTGGACTATTGAAAGGCATAGAGTTAAAATACCAATTCTTAAATGGGTTAGATTAAAAGAAAAAGGATACATTCCTGTAAATGCAACCATTAAGAGTGGAACTGTTAGTTATAAAGCAGGGAGATATTATGTATCAGTTTTAGTCGAATTACCTGAGTATAATGATTATTCCGATACCACCAATCAAGGGATAGGAATCGACTTAGGGCTTAAGGGTTTGGCTATATGTAGTAATGGTAAGACATATAAAAATATAAACAAAACCAAAAGAGTAAAGAGTTAGAGAAATCATTAAAAAGACAACAAAGAAAACTTTCAAGGAAATATGAAAGTTTAAAGAAAAATAAGAGAAAAGGAGGGACTGCTGCTAGACAAAATATCCAAAAACAAATAGTTAAGGTACAAAAACTTCATCAAAAATTATCTAATATAAGACAAGACTATAATCGTAAAGTTATATCTGAAATAGTTAAGCAAAAACCAAGCTATATATACTATAGAGGATTTAGCAGTATCCAATATGATGAAGAATAAACATCTTTCAAAAGCAGTAGCACAACAAAAACTAAGTGAATTTAGAAAAATATTAACCTATAAATGCAATTGGTTAAACATAGAACTTAGAATAGTTGATAGATTTTATCCAAGTAGTAAAACATGCCATAACTGTGGACATATAAATAAAAATTTAAAACTTTCAGATAGGGTTTATATATGCCCCGAATGTGGATATATAGGGGATAGAGACTATAATGCTAGTTTAAACTTGAAAGATTGTGAAATATACAAAATCGCATAGACAAGCGAATGTATATATGTACCGATGGCTAGTCGGGAATTTAAGACTGTGGAGTGCTATACAAACTGAAGTAGCTTAGGCAAAACAGAGTACATTGAAGCAGTAAAAATCTTGATATGGGTATATTTGTCCGTGTTTTAAGTAGCAGGAAGGAATTATGAGTGGTATATTTAAGGCATACGACATAAGGGGTATCTACAACAAAGAGTTTAGTAGGGACGATGTGTACAGGATAGGATATTTTATCCCTAGACTACTGAAAGCTGATAAAGTGCTTGTAGGCCGCGACTGCAGGGTGTCGTCGGATGAGGTATTCGAATACCTTTCAAAGGGTATAATCGACAGCGGGGCAGATGTTTATAACATAGGATTGTCCACAACTCCAATGGTTTATTTTGCAACAGCTAGGCACGGGTTTGATGCATCGATACAGATAACAGCATCTCATAACTCTAAGGAATATAATGGGCTTAAGATTTCCAGAACAGGTGTCCTGCCCGTTGGAATTGATTCAGGCCTTGCTGAGCTTGAGAGCATGGTAAGAAATAATAAAATAGAAGTAGCAGGTAAAAAGGGAAAGGTAGTAGATTTTAAAATAAGAGAGGAATATATTAATTTTCAAAGAATATATATGCCGGACTTTTCGAGTCTTTCCATAGCGGTTGACTGCTCCAATGGCATGACTTCTTTGATTATAAGGGATATATTGGGAACATCACCTCATTACATATTTGATACACTGGATGGTACATTTCCCAACCACGAACCCAATCCTCTGGACGAAAAAAATGTGGTAGATCTCCAAAGAACAGTTGTTGAAAACAAATATGATGCAGGGGTTATATACGATGGTGATGGAGATAGAGTTGTTTTTGTTGATGAGAAGGGGAGATTTATTCCGCCGGATATTATGATTGCTGTAATTGGCATGTACTACCTTGAAAGGGAAAAGGGTAATGTTCTTTATGATATCAGGACATCAAAGGCAGTTCCGGAATACATAACGAAATTGGGGGGTGTGCCTCATATGTGGAAGGTGGGACATGCTTTTGCGAAGGTAAAGCTCAGAGAGATAAAGTGTATCTTTGGGGGCGAGCTTGCAGGCCATTATTACTTCCGGGACTTCTTCAACTGTGACTCTGGAATTTTTGCAAGTCTTATATCATTGAATGTAATAAGCAGAGTAAAAAAAGAAGGAAGACTTTTTTCCGAATTGATTGATTCCATAAGGAAATACCCTAATTCAGGGGAGATCAACTTTCGCATAGATCAAAAAGATGAAGCCATGGAAAGATTAAAAAATGAACTCACACAAAAGGAAATACCAGCAGCATTCTACGACTTTGATGGCTACAGGATAGAATTCAAAGACTGGTGGTTTAACGTGAGAATGTCCAATACTGAGCCCTATCTTAGGCTGGTGGTTGAAGCAAACAGCGAAGATTTGCTTGAGAAAAAGCTATCTGAACTTAAAAGTATACTTGGAGAGTTTAAGTAAATATAATATATGTTTTAGCTAATAAGGCACATTAGAAAATCCAATGTGCCTTAAAATCCGAATTTCTATATGTTTATATGGACAGGGGACAGGTACAATGTCCCAGGCGTGCTAAAAATTACACAATAATAAAATTGTATAACTTAATTGAAAACCGCAGTTAGAGCTATGTGGTGAACCATATCTATGGAACATTTACAAAAAACTCATTCAGCGAAGCTGCCAAAAGTTTATTTATCGCTCAACCAAGCTTGTCAAGTGCAATAAAAGAATTAGAATCGGAAATAAAAATTACAATTTTCACGCGAACAAACAGAGGAATTTCTATATCAACTTTTCAATGAACTATTTGTTGCTGCCCCTCATGTTTTTCTTTATAATCAACATCCATTAGCAAAAAAACTCAGTATAAAGATTGAAGAACTTGGTGAGTATCCATGCCTTTCTTTTGAATAAGGGTAGCATAACTCGTTCTATTTTTCTGAAGAAATTTTAAGTATCCATATATAGTTATAGCCTTAAAAACCAACAAATAAGAATTCACATATATTTAATGTTGAAGCTAAGCTTAATATTTTAATATTCTTGTAAGAAAAATTAATAAATATATGCTAATAATAAAAAATTGAAGTAATGCAGGTCTTCATTTGTTGTTCGCAAACCTCTAGTGTGATAAAATTGAGTTGCAAAATTAGATAATATTCGTCAATTTTTAAGATATAAACATAATATATTAAGAGTTAAAGGGGGAAAGATCGTGTTTTTTAAGAATTTGAAGATAGGTCAAAAGATGTTTTTAGGATTTGGATTTATAACTATATTAATGTTATCAGTTCTGGGATATACCTATTTTAATTTTACTAAGCAGAGTGCAGATGTTGATCTTAACCTTCATTCTTATAATGTAATAAGAGAATCTGATGCTATATTAGTTAGCCTGATAAATGAGGAGACAGGGGCAAGGGGATTTGCACTTACAGGGAAAGAGGAATTTTTGGAGCCATATAATCAGGGAAAGATTGATTATACGAAACATTATAACAACCTAATACAACTTACGTCAGATAATTTTCATCAAGAGGTCAGGCTTGCAAATCTGAACGATCAATATCAGACATGGCTGCAGTGGGAGACAACACAAATAATTGATGCCCGTAGAAAAGTAAATGATGGCCAAATGAAATTGGAAGATTTAATTGCAGTGGCTCAGACTGGAAAGGGCAAAGAACAGACGGATGGATTGCGTTCAATCCTTAATGATATTGTCAAGGAAGAACAGGGCTTACTGCAGACAAGACATGAAAGTCTTGTTAGGATGCAGAAACAAACAGCAGTGATTTTGTCTCTTGGTGGTTTCACTGCATTTCTACTGACTGTTATTATAGCAATTTTTGTTATCCAAATGGTGGTGGACCCTATCAGGACGGTAACAAATACCTTTAAAGAAATATCAGAGGGAGATGCGGATTTAGAAGTCAGATTGAATGTAAACTCTAATGATGAGTTAGGACATATGTCCAAATACTTCAATACTTTTATGTGTAAGTTAAAGGAACTTATAATGGAGAACAGGAATCAAAGCTGGATAAAGACAGGGCAGGCTGAGCTAGGTGAAAAAATTAGTGGTGAACAGGACATATCTAACTTGGCTTCAAATATAATTAGCTATGTTGCCAAGTATTTAGATATACAAATTGGTGCACTTTATATTAAAACACAGGAAAATACCTTCAAGCTTTTTGGAAGTTATGCTTACAATAGAAGTCTGCATTCCATACAGGAAATTAGGACAGGCGAAGGGATTATTGGACAGGCTGCACTGGAAATGAAGCCGATTATTATAACGAATGTTCCTGAAGATTATATCAAAGTAACTTCAGGGCTTGGTGAGAAAATCCCTACTAATATTGTAGTCAAGCCCCTTTTATATGAAAAAGAAGTTCAGGGTGTTGTTGAATTAGGAGCTTTCAAGGAATTTACAGACATACAATTAAAATTTTTACAACAGATAAGTTCTGTTATTGCTACTGCAATTCATTCGACGCAAGCAAGAATCAGGATTAAAGAATTGCTGGCACAAACTATGGAGCAGTCAGAGGAATTACAAACCCAGCAGGAGGAACTAAGACAAAATAATGAAGAACTAGAGGAACAGACAAAAGTCTTGAGAGAATCTGAAGTACATCTTCAGAGACAGCAGGAAGAGCTTAGAGTAGTAAATGAAGAACTCCAGGAACGGACAAAAACTCTTGAGGTACAGAAAAATGATATAGTTGCCAAGAATGAAAGTCTTAGGGCTGCACAGAAAGAAGTTGTTGAGAAGGCTGAAGCTCTTGAGATAGCAAGTAAATATAAATCAGAATTTTTAGCAAATATGTCCCATGAACTAAGAACTCCTTTAAACAGTATACTTGTGCTTTCACAAATGCTGGCCGAAAAGAAGGATAACTCTCCATTTAGTGCCAAAGAATCAGAATTTGTAAAAACTATACACTCTTCGGGTGAAGATTTGCTAAGGTTAATAAATGATGTTTTGGATCTTTCAAAGGTAGAGGCTGGAAAGATGGATGTAAATCTTGAAGAATTAAATATAATGGAGTTAGCAAGGTATTTAGAGCGAACATTTAAGCCAGTAGCTGTAAAAAAGGGTCTCGACTTTAAAATTGTAGTTGGGGATAGGCTTCCGGATAATATAATATCCGATACTCAAAGAGTAAGGCAGATAGTTAACAATTTGCTTTCAAATGCTATAAAATTTACCCATGAAGGCGGTGTAACCGTAACATTCCATTGCATTAGTAATCAGGCTGTTTCAAATTTGAAAGAAAATAATCAAAATTTTATGGGAATATCCATATCTGATTCCGGAATCGGTATACCGCTTGAAAAGCAGCAGGTAATATTTGAATCCTTTAATCAGTCTGATGGTACCACTAGCAGAAAGTATGGGGGTACAGGTCTGGGTCTATCTATATCAAAGGAGCTTGCAAAACTACTTGGGGGATCAATCTCCCTGGTCAGTGAAGAGGGAAAGGGCAGCACATTTACATTGCTACTTCCATATGAAGGCAATAAACAAATTCAATTATCTGAGAATAATGATGTTGGCCAGGGCGATTATTTAAATAGCATTAATAATATACAAGTAAAAGATATACAAGTAAAAAACAGAGCAGAAGAATCCGAATGTAAAGATAACAGGTATGATATAACCACAGATAATAAATTGATACTGATAATTGAGGATGATAAAAGCTTTGCTGGAGTGCTGACGGAACTTGTTCATCGTAAAGGATATAAATGCTTAATGGCTGAGAATGGAAAATCAGGCATAGAACTTGCAGCTGAATATACTCCGGATGCTATCTTACTTGATATTGGGCTTCCTGATATTAACGGCTGGAAGGTTGTACAGAAACTTAAGGAAAATAAGAAGACAGAAAATATACCTGTGCATGTAATATCCGGAAGAGAAAATAATGGTCAGCCTGAAAAAATGGACAACGTATTAAGCTATCTTAAAAAGCCAGTAAGTGTAGAAAGTCTGGATAAAGTGTTTATGGAAATACAAGACAATGAGAAGTCATTGAAAAAGCTCCTTATAGTAGATCAAAATAAGGATGATCTTGAAAGTATAGTGGATATTTTAAAGAAGAAGGGATTCCAGATAGCTCTATCAGAATGTGGAGGAGAAGCGTATAAGCTTCTGATGACGAAAAGCTTTGATTGTTTAATACTGGATTTAAAACTAAAAGATATGACTGGTTTTGAATTGCTTGAAAAGCTAAAGAATGAAGATATAGGAAACCTAAAAATCGTAATCCATACGGAAAGTGAACTTAGCCAGGAGGAGGTATTAGAACTTCAAAGGTATACTCAGAGCATCATAATTAAGGGAACACAATCTATGGAAAGACTTATCTCTGAAGTTGGACTATTCCTCCATGGATTGGATTCAAAGATAGAGGAAAATAAAATTAGAATTATAAAAGCGAAGCATGAGACTAAGGATACACTTAAAGATAAAAAAATTCTTCTGGTGGATGATGATATGAGAAATATATTTGCTCTCACGAGTGTTCTCGAAGAGAGAGGATTAACAGTGGTTGTGGGACGTAATGGCAAAGAGGCTATCAAAAAGCTTCATGAAAACCCAGGCACCCACTTGGCTTTGATGGATATTATGATGCCTGATATGGATGGATATACTGCAATTCGGGAGATAAGAAATCAGGAAAAGTTTTATAGGATGCCTATTATAGCAATCACTGCAAAAGCAATGAAGGATGACAGACAGAAATGTATTGATGCAGGTGCTAATGACTATTTGACAAAGCCTATTGATATAGATAAGCTTATTTCATTATTAAGGGTGTGGTTGTACTAATGAACAAGGATAAATTAGAAGAAAAGATTGAAAACGAAGAAATAGAGCTATATCTTTTATTAGAAGCTGTGAATATGAAGTATGGGTATGATTTCAGAAATTATTCAAGGGCTCATATTAAGAGAAGGGTTCTTCACAGAATGTCCATGTTAGAAATTGATAGTATAGCTGAGATGCAGCATAGAATTCTATATGATAGGGAATTGTTCAATAACCTTCTGTCTGATTTTTCTATAAATGTAACGGAAATGTTCAGGGATCCATCCTTCTACAAAGCTTTCAGGGAAAAGGTAGTTCCTGTATTAAAAACATATCCTTATATAAGGATATGGCATGCAGGATGTTCAACGGGGGAAGAGGTATATTCCATGGCAATTTTGTTAAAGGAAGAGGGGCTGTATGACAAAGCACAGATTTATGCTACGGATTTCAAACGCGCAGTTTTAGAGAAAGCAAAAGATGGTATTTACCAGATTAATGATACAAAAGAATATACCTACAATTATCAGCAGGCTGGAGGAAAGTCATCTTTTTCTGATTACTACATCGCTCAATATGGTTCTGTAGCTTTTGAGCCATCACTTAAGAAGAAGATCACTTTCGCAGAACACAATCTAGTAACAGATGGGGTTTTCGGCGAAATGCATGTTGTAGTTTGCAGAAATGTCCTTATATATTTTAATAAAGAGCTACAGAACAGGGTGATAAACTTATTCTCTGATAGTATACCCAATGGATGTTTTCTTTGTCTTGGCTCAAAAGAAAGTATGCAATTTTCAACTAGTGCAGATAGATTCGAAGAGTTCGTTAGCAGCGAGAAAATTTACCGTAAGAAATATCTTCCTTGAATTCGATGAGCTAGGAGAGAATAAAATGAAATTTAAAGCCGTAGCTATTGGTGATTCTGCTAATGACGGCAGTGAGGGATTAAAGTGTATTAAGGAATATGGGGGAATAACTATCGTTCAAGATCTAAATACTGCAGAAGCCAATCAGATGCCACTATCGGCATTAGAAAAAATCGAATCAGATTATGTACTTCATTTTGATGAAATAAGCATTAAACTTATTGAATTGGTAGGGGGAGCAAATGAATAAAGTAGATACTGTAAATATATTGATTGTGGATGACAGACCGGAAAATCTATTTGTTTTGGAAAGCCTGCTTGATAATATGGATTGTAATATTATTAAGGCAGAGTCAGGAAGTGAAGCTTTGAGTCTAATGTTTGACTATGATTTTGCACTTGTTCTTCTTGATGTTCAAATGCCTGAAATGGATGGCTTTGAAACTGCAGAATTGATGAGAAGCAGCAGTCGAACAAGGTATATACCTATAATATTTGTCACTGCTATCAGTAAAGAACAAAGGTGTATATTTAAAGGATATGAAGTTGGTGCTGTGGATTACCTGTTCAAGCCAATTGAACCAGTGATTCTCCAGTCAAAGGTTAAAATCTTCTTAGAGCTTTATAATCAAAAAAAGTTATTAGAAGAACAGTCAAAGCTGCTGGAGCTGAAGATTCAAGAGTTGCTGGAGCTTAGAGCGGATAATCATAAACTGGAGACACTCTCAATTCGCGATGGACTTACGGGTATTCCGAATAGGCGCCACTTTGATGAACATCTGGGGGCTTCAGTGAGAAACAGTTTACGTTCTGGTAAGCCCTTATCTTTGATAATGGCAGATATAGATTATTTTAAGTTATATAATGATAATTATGGTCATTTGGCAGGAGATGATTGCCTTGTAAAAGTGGCAAGAATTATAGAATCCAATGCAAGACGTCCACTGGATTTGGTAGCGAGGTACGGTGGCGAGGAGTTTGCAGTAATTTTACCAGAAACGGATAAGAACGGGGCAATAATTGTTGCTGAAGAAATAAGAAAGAATATCAGACAATTGGCTCTGCCTCACGAGTATTCCAAGGTATCCCCATTCATTACATTAAGCATGGGAATTGCAACTATCATTCCCAATCTAGGGGGAGCATGTACAGCAGAAGAACTAATTGATAGGGCAGATAAAGCCCTTTATAGAGCAAAGGCGAGTGGGCGCAATACCATTTCATGGTTCTATTCCAATTGTTAAGAAGAATAGACTAGAAGAAATAACGATTATATACTCTTGTAAAAGCCCCCTAGTTTAGGGGTACATATTTCCGCAAAATTAATAATTATGCGTATCAGTATCATCTTATTGCCAAAACACAGGATGAGTCAAGGAGTATCAGCGGGAACAGCACATGGGGAATTAGGAGAAAATTTGAACAGGGTAAGGTTTCAGTAAATTACACAAAATTTTTAGAGTATGATAAAGGGAAATATGGCAGTTTAGTTATAAATTAAAAACAGGCTAAGATTGTAAGGAGAATTTTTAAGATTACCTGGACGGAAAGGGTGCAGAGTGAGAATATTTTAGTGAGGTATAAGGCAAGGCAGTTTATAAAGATATTAGAGAAAGCGGAGCTGATAGAAGAGTTTGACATGGATTCATTTTTTAGGATAGCGGAAAAAATGACGGTGTTTGATGGGGAGAAGATTATTGTAAGTTTGCTGAATGGGATAGAAATAGAGTGCGAAATTGAATAAGAAATGTTGAAGCCGGTTTGGGTAGGGCGAAACTACCTTGACCGCTTTTTTCTTTTTTGAAAAAAACTATTGATCTGAAGTAAGCTTAAGGGTTTATAATTTACCCATCAGAGAAGAAAGTAATAAATGTCGGGAAATAAATAAAAACTTTATCAAATAGTATTATTTAACTTAGGAGGTGCTGTAAATGATAATTAAAGAAGCATCAGAAAAAACAGGCATATCAATAGATAATCTACGCTATTATGAAAGAATAGGCCTTATTCCACCAGTTCCCAGAACAGGGTCTGGTATCCGAAATTATGATGAAATGTCAATTCATTGGATTGAGTTTGCCATGCGATTTAAAAAAGCAGGGGTGTCGTTGGAGGCTATCCATGAATATATCCAGCTTGCTATGAAAGGTGAATCAACCAAGGAAGAAAGACGAAATCTACTACTTGAAACAAAAGAGGGATTAGAAAAAAAGATGCATGACATACAGGAAACGTTGGATGTTATTAATTACAAAATTGATACTTATGATCAGAAGTGCGAACCTATTACAAATGAATTGATAGCTTTATGGAAGGCAAGCAAAAAAGAAAAGTAATAAAAAAATTAAAAAAGTACTTGACCTTAAGTTGACTTAAGGACTTATAGTTATTATACCGATGAATAATAATCAACGAATAAAGGAATATGATTTTTGATTTGGAAGGAGAATAACAATGAAGGTAATAGTTATTATAGGAAGTCCACATAAGAAAGGTACTTCTGCTTTATTAGCAGACAAATTTATTGAAGGAGCAAAAGAAGCTGGACATGAGGTATTGCGTTTTGATGCAGCATTTGAAGAGATAAAACCATGTCTGGCATGCGAATATTGTGCAAGTCATGATGGTCAATGTGTACGTAAGGATGCTATGAACACATGGTATGAAAAATTAATACATTCAGATATGGTAGTATTCGTAACACCATTATATTATTATGCAATGTCAGCACAGATAAAAGCAGTTATCGACCGTTTCCATGCTAATAATGCAAAATTGGCAGGAAATAAAAAAGCAATGCTTCTGGCAACTTCCTATGGTGCAGATGATTGGACAATGGAGGCATTGGAGAAAAATTATGAATCTATACTCCGTTTTATGAATTGGGATGATGCAGGAAAGTTATTTGCAATAGGATGTCCGGTAAGAGAAGTGATTGAACAGACCAATTTCCCAAATCAGGCATATGAGTTAGAAAAAAGTATATAATAAATAAAAATTAATCATAAGAGAGGAGGAGGATCTGTTATAGACGGGACTAAATTCATAACACTAGCTTCCAATTACAAGGGAGATTCCAGTGAGTTGTTGAAGTATGGATTTGCTCCTCTTCCTGTGGATGTGGCAGTGGACTTTGGTACAGTGGTTACTTTATCTGATGCGGGATCTGAAATGAATAACTCGGCTGTAATAAGTTATCAGCAAGCCAAATATGTTATTTCTAGTCCGTTAGTTTATCCAAAGTTTTCAATAGCAGATCCGACTATTACTTTTACTCTCCCAAAGACTCAGGTTGCCAATGGGGTGGTTGACGCATTTGTACATGTTACTGAACAGTATCTTACATATCCAGTAGATGCTAAGGTGCAGGATCGTATGGCTGAGGACATATTACAAACCTTGATAGAAATAGGAGAGATTGCTGAACCTAAAAACTATGATGTACGTGCAAATCATGTTTGGAGTGCTACTATGGCATTGAATGGGCTAATTGGTGTAGGGGTTCCGCTAATTCACTACTTAATAAGTACGCAATATTATAATGAATATGTAATATCTAATGGCGGGAGCATAGATAGTTTGGGAATAGATGAAAATAGCTGTCCTGTTATTTTTGAATATAAAAGAGCTAGTAATGAAAATGTAATAAATCAAGGATTATTTTATTTGGATTGGCTTTTAGACCATAAAGCTGACTTTGAACTTTTAGTTATGAAGACCCTAGGTAAAGAGTTTTCTGATAAGGTTGATTGGATCATGCCACGTCTTATTTGTATAGCAGGTGATTTTACTAAATATGATGAATATGCCGTAAAGCAAATTAATAGGAATATAGATCTTATTAGATATAAAAAATTTGGAAATGAATTGCTGCTATTTGATTTAATTAATTCAAATGTAGCCACACCAATTAAAGATACTACTATAGAAAAGGTAGTGAAGCAAAGTGCAGATAAAACTTTTGATGAACAGTTAGAATCAACAAGTGATAATTTAAGAGAGCTATATTATTCTATTAGGGACTATATTTTGGCACTGGATGATGATGTAACTGAGAACAAATTGAAGCTCTATAGTGCATTTAAAAAGATAAAAAATATTGTTTGTATAGAGGTTGGAGTAAAAAGCATAATGCTATATTTAAGATTAAATCCCGATGAGGCCATACTTGAAAATGGATTATAGGAGATGTAAGTAAAGTTAGGCATTGGGGAACTGGAGATTTGGAAGTAACAATAAAGAATGTTCAAAATTTTGAAAAAGCTAAAGAATATATTGATAAGGCTTATGAAATAAATTAAGAAATTATGATTATATACTCTGTGAATTCCTAAATATGATTCATTTTTTAAAAGAAGAAAAGAAATAATCTAAATATTGTTAAAACTCTATATAAGGATTTAACACCAGGTGTTCCTGACCTTGAGGAGGCCTAGATGCTTTACAAAGATTAGAACAGATTTTGTTGATCCATTTTTATCGTTTATAAAGGTATAAATAGAAAAGACACCATAGTACGGTGTCTTAAAAACTACTTTAAGTAATTAGGCTTAATGATTACTGGCGGATATAAAATGATAGCGTTGGAAAATCTGATGTGGTCATTGTGTATTCAATGGCGGGTTAGCTTACTAGAGTTCAGCTTGTACGTGATATCATCAATCCAATAAGAGTGCGATTATATTGACATCCATAAGAGACATCTAACCTTCTGTTGAACATTGTGGTTTTCAATAGTTCTTATTTGCCTTTTAGGTTAAATAAGATGATACTTAAAATAATAATGCTTCCACCAATGAAAGTGCCCATATTGGGAATCTCTTTCAGCAGCATAAATCCCAACGCAGTGGAAAGCAGCGGTGTAACAAACATAAAATTGGTTACTTCGCTTGTTTTCTCTGCCAAAGACATGGCCTTTCCCCAAAGAAAGTAAGCCATTGCACTGGGCATTACGCCGAGATATATGACCGACAGAATGTGTTTTGGTTCAGCAGTTATTACCTGAGCAAGTCCATGTAGCGAGAAAACTGCTAGCAAGATGGTACCGCAGACCATGCTGTATGTAACGATTTCCAAAGCCGTATAACCCATAGAGGAAAGTTTTCTGTTTAAAATATTGTAACCACAAAAAACAATAGCAGCACCGATAGTCCAGATGAGACCGATATTAATGGAGAACGCGCCGTCCCACAGCAGAAGAATCAAAACGCCGACAAAGGCCAGCGCGATGGTGAACCAACCCAGATTCGTAATCTTTTCTCCATAGCATTTGGAGGCAACCACTGCAGTCATAATGGGGGTGGTGGCGATAATGATGCTGGAGGTCGCAGAGGTCAGCGTCTGGATACCGGTGTTAAAGGTAATCATGTATAGGGTAAAACCCAGACCACCGGATAGGAAGAACCAGAGAATGTCCTTCTTTTGTGGTTTACGGATGTGATTGAGTATGCCGATGATGACCAGGAAAATAGATGCCACGGTGCAGCGGACAAAGCCCAGTGCGTTGGGGGTATAGTGGGCCATTGCCACCTTGGTCAGCGGAAAAGCGGATGCCCAAAGAAATACGGTAAAGAGTCCCAGTATGTGTACTTTTAATTTTTGACTCATGTTGGATCAACTCCACTTCAAATTGTTATAAATGCTGTGGATTCCATGTACTAAACGGAGATGATCTTTCATAGGCAATCATAGAACTGCCACTTGCATTTATTACGGTTTCATATTATCATAAGATTGCTTATTAGTAAAATTGCAATATCTGAATATTAATATTGAAAAAACTGATATGGGAGTGATGATATGGAACTTCGAAATGTGAAAACTTTTATCAAAGTTGCTGAGCTGAACAGCTTCTCAAAAGCCGGTAAAAGCCTAGGTTATGCTCAGTCTACTGTAACTCTCCAAATGAAACAATTGGAAGAAGAAATGGGAGTTCCTCTTTTTGAACGGAGAGGTAAAAAAATCAGCTTGTCTCAAAAGGGACATGAATTTCTTGTCTATGCAAACGAACTGGTGAAATGTGAAGCAGAAGCGATACAGTCTATCAGCTATGAGGGTAAACCTACAGGTGAGCTGCGAATTGGGATTTTGGAATCGCTGAGCGTTTCAGAATACACAAATATCATTAAGGAATATATGAAAACCTATCCCCAGGTCACCCTCATCGTAAAAATTGCTACCACTTTGGAATTGATGGGAATGCTGGAAAAAGGGGTGCTGGATATCATTATTCTACTGGATCGGAAAGTGTTCAAATCTAATTGGGAAGTTCCTTTTGAGAAAGAAGAGAAAATCGTTTTTTTCTGTTCACCACAACATCCCATGAGAAACAAGCAGGTTAGTTTGGCAGATCTCTCCAAAGAAAAGTTCCTATTGACGGAAAAAGGGTGCAATTACCGTCAGGTATTTGAAGAGCTCCTTGCGGAGGAGAGGCTGGGAGTAAACTATTGCCTGGATATTGGAAGCACAAATACAATCATTGATTATGCAAAAGATGAACTTGGTATTTCACTACTGCCGGAATTCAACTTGAAAGAAGGTCTGCAGAACCATACCATCAGTGAAATTTCAGTGAATGATTGTAATATTGTTCTATACATACAGGTGATTTTTAACAAACATAGATGGATGTCACCATCTATGAAGGCTTTTTTATCAATAACCTCTAATTATTTTTAGCATATAAAAAAGCAGATGATAAGTTTTATTTTAATTTTTATAAAAAAGCATTAAAGAATTTTAATGAATATTTAAATGACTTACATAAAGATTAAAGCCTATATTAATAAAACCTTAAGGTTTTCATAAGAAAATTATTATGATATAAATTTTTGTTTTGCAGTACTATAATAATGAGTGTTTAATCAGGAAGAAGGGATAGAACTTATGAGTATCAATATTTTGGTTGTAGACGATGAGCAGTCCATAGCGGACCTAATTGAAGATTATTTATAAACTGAACGTCAGAGAATAAGCAGAGATGAAATGAAAAATGGAGGTATTATGAATAAACGAGAGCGAATTAAAACAGTCTTTTTATATGGTGTTTTCATTTGTTACATAATTTTGTTAATTAAGATATTGTTCTTATCAAGAATTTCGCATTTGGAGCATAGGTCAATCAATCTCATTCCTTTTTATAGTATAATGGAATATATATCTGGCAGCTCTGCAAATATAAGAGCATTTTCTTTTAGTAATGTGGTTGGCAATATAGTTATTTTTATTCCACTTGGTACATATTTGTCATTATTCAAAAATGATAAAAGAGTAATAACCAATTTGTTGTTTATATTTATAGTGAGTTTATTTGTTGAAATCATTCAAGGGCTTTTATGCATTGGAGCATCAGACATTGATGATATAATTCTAAATTGTTTGGGTGGATTGATTGGTGTTTTAGGGTATAAGTTTTTATTGTCTATATTACGAGATGAGAAAAAAGTATATACTGCAATCACAATACTATCTGCTATGGGATTACCTCGTATATTATATTATTTATTCATGGTGAGAATGAGATTCTGAATATCTTTATTGCATAATCTTTTTATTATGTGCAATATGAGAGTCATCAGTATGATATCACTAATTAATTTTTGAGAGTTCTCTTTAGATTGAGAAATATAACTTGAAAGCATATTAATTAAGAGCTAACATACCACAAACATAAGATTTGGAGGTATGGATATAATTCAAACCTGTCATCGGAAAGCATTTAAAGGCAGGACAAATAAGTAGAAAACATTTAATCTGAAAATAGAGAGGAGAGGTTTTATGGATTGGTTATTTCAATAAAAGGAGATAAAGAATGGTGGCACATGGGTGTTTAGGACACTTGTGTGCTATTTTTATATCTCAAATGAAGCTATAAGCATTTTAGAAAATGCATCTAAGATAGGGGTTCCGATACCTAATAAGTTAGTAAAAGCGCTGAAACAATTAAAAAATAAATAAGGAGGAATGATTTATGAATATTATTCAATCAAATGTAACCTTTAAGAGTAATATGGAGTATGGAAGCCAGATACTATTGTTTTACATTGTGCGGAGGCCCAAGATGCAGTGTTTATGATGTGGATCAATGGCATAAAGCTAATGGATGGGCAGTAATTGAATATCCAATTTTTTGTAGTTATCGTCTTTCTTGTTTAGGTTAAATGAAATATTATTAAGTCTCTTATCAATAAAGTAATCAATAAACTCTTGAAATTCTTCCAATATAACCATATTCCAAACATTACGTTTGTGATGTGTTATCTCTTAGTATATGTGCTTTCAAGTTATATTTCTGCTCTGAATATAAAACTCCACAAAATTGATTTTTAGAATATAATGAAATTTTTAGGTTAATTATTATGTTCTAAATAAGTATTTGTTTTCTAGTTAAAATGTGATATAAATTTGGAAAATACATAACTAAAAATACCGTATTCTTGTGTAATTATTATAGCATATGTAGAGATAATTTTAAGCTCAGAGTAGGGAGAAATTATTTTAGAAATATATAATTAAAGTTATAAAAATTTTGTAATATGACGAAAAAATGCTATAGAATTTAGATTCAACTGTACCCGGTCAAGTATATAGCTGAAATGATGAAAAATTGAGAATGATACAATAAGGTAGACACCAAGATAATAGAAAATGCAAAAAAGTACTCTGCTTTATGGTAAGAAGTTGTAGAATTATTCTATAGGGCCTTAAAAAAAGAGCTTATTCAAGATGAATATTGTGAGTCATTTGAATAAGCTCAAAAAGAAATATTTAAATATATATAATACTAAGAGAATGCACTCGCCTCTCTATTATTATTAATATCAATTAAATAATATGGTATTTATAAATTATTTTACTTTTAGATTTCTTTTATTGCAGATTCAAATGCACTTTCAATAGCAGTCTCCTGGTCTTGAGTAATTGTTCCTGCGGATACTAAACCATCTAGAACAGTTGTACCAGGGTCTTTTGATGTATCCGTCTGTGACTGAGCTGACTCCATAGCAGATTTAAATGCATTTTGAATAGCTGTTTCCTGGTCTTGAGTAATTGTTCCTGCAGATACTAGACTATCTAGAACAGTTGTACCAGGGTCTTTTCTTGAGTGTACATGTGAATGTGCTGATTTCATAGCAGATTTAAATGCATTCTGAACAGCGGTCTCCTGGTCTTGAGTAATTGTTCCTGCAGATGCTAAACTATCTAAAGTATTTGTAAATGGATCCTTTGTTGTATCTGTTGTTGTGCCTGTCTGGGATTGAGTTGACTTCATAGCAGATTCAAATGCACTTTTAATAGCTGCCTCCTGGTCCTGAGTAATTGTTCCTGAAGATACTAAACCATCTAGAACGGATGTACCAGGGTCTGCTGATGTATCTGTCTGTGACTGAGCTGATTTCATAGCAGATTTAAATGCACTTTTAATAGCTGTTTCCTGGTCTTGAGTAATTGTTCCTGCAGACACTAAACTATCTAATGGATTTGTAGGTCTTTTACTGTATACTCCTGATGGTTGCATTGTCTGGCTTCCTGATTGGAAAATACTAGTTACAGCATCCGCTTGAGCTTGAGTAATTGTTCCTGCGGACACCAAACTATCTAACGAATTACTGACTGTATTAGTAATGTTTGTTTCTCTTGGCATTGAGTTATTTAATGATTGCATTCCACATTGACTTAACTCTATTGAATCTTGTCCATATTTTTTATGCTCATTTATTTTCGAATAATCGTCACCATCTGTATTCTGAATGCTGTTTTGAGTATATAAACTATACAAATCACTTGTGTTTCCAGTACCATATATTGTGTTCATTAGTACTCCTCCTCTAATTTTATTAGTTTTGTTCTTGATTGTTTTTTCTTATGAGTAATGTCTAGTTAGCAAAGAAACTATTTTTCTAAACACATTATGGATTTCTGCACATATTGCCACCTCCAAGGAATACACCATCCTTGTATAAATATCACTATTTTAATTCCTAATCAAATTCCCCATCCTTGTTTATATCTTATTTACTTGATTATCGTTATATAATTTATATAGTTTATGAAAATCATGGTAATTTAATTCGAATAATGTTAAATTTTAATGTACAATTTTAGTACTATGCTAATTATTGCATTTTTATAGGATATTAAATACTTTGGTAGAAGAAGGTAGAGTTCTGAAAGCAATGTATTTTGTTTTTATTGCTGAAGAATAGGATAAGAGTAGAGAGGTTATATATAATAGAATATCCCTAAAATATAGTGAAAAGGGATAGAATTTAGGATATAATGTAAAGAAGTTCCGAAATTTAATAAATTAGAAAAAAGAATTTGAAAGAGAATAGACTTCAAATGAAGAGGACGAAAATAAAAAAGCTATAGAAATAGCGAAAAATTTATTAGATGTAGAAACTATATCAATCAAGACTGGACTAAGTGTAGAAGATGTTAAGAAGTTAAAACATTGAAATGAAGGAAATTAAATGCGTTGATGGGAAGATAGAAATTCTCAATCAACACATTTGATTTTTATGTTAAAAAGTGGGATGAGATATTGATTTTTTCATACTATAATGATAATACACGCATATATAGACATAAAATTACAATAATATATAAAAAACATTAACAAAATACAAAGGACTGGGAACTGTGAAGAATTCTATTTATTTGGGCATCTTGAGAATTTGGAGTTAGTGATGCAACCAACCAATTGAAACTAATTGTTTTTGATTAGCTTTAATTGGTTTTATTATTTAAGATGGATATACAAATGATATTAAGTCTTAAAAAGCTTTATCTATTCTAGGTAAGCACAGTGAGGAACACATAAAAGGAGAATAAGGGGGGAATGCTACTTGTTAAAAAATTTTAAACTCAATGATAATTCAGAATGTAACAAAGAATTTGTTTGAAAAATTGTTTGGTGATAGAGACCATCTTTAAAGATGGATAAGTGCATTGCTTTAATATAAATGGAAGATATAACCATGCGGCTATAGGAGTATATTTTTGCATTTTTTATAGAAAAATTTATCCATGGACTATAATTAAATTTTCGAACTTACGTTAATATAGTATAATATTCTTATCTTAATATTACCAATTATTATTTTAGGAGATGCACACAATGAAAAATAAATTAATGAAGTTAGCAACAATAATATGTTTGACATCCATAGTAATAAATCATTTAACTATCACCTCAGCTACTGCCAGTACTATAACTAATACAATTACAACTACCAATACAACAACCGATGCCAGCACTATAAACAATCTAACTCTTAAGGAATTAGTATCTACGTCTATAGCTATGCCTCAAAACGGTATAGATGAAATAATAAATGGAGGCACCACTTCTAAAAATACGAATCATTCCTCCTTCACACCAGATTACACCAAGATTTATTATATAACGGATATGGCAGATGATGAAGTGCCAGTGTACTATTATAAATTCTCCAGTGTTAATATTGGACAATCATATCCTGAAGTAATATATAATGGGTATATGCGTACATATGATAGTCACACACTATCCGCTGCTCGACAATTTTCTATCATGGTAAATAATGGGGATACGTATAAAAAAGTAACAGGTGGTACATTATTTTCAAACAGTGCTAAAACAAATTCACGATATCAAACAAAGAGATTATCTTCAATCGAAGATATAGCAAAATTGAGTAATCCAAGCAGTGGTAAACTTCAAAATATAATACTTACAGCCGGGGTAACCTTTGCGGATTCATTATCAAGCATATTAATGGCTTCAAAGCTTCAGGCTCCTATAATATTTATAAATTCGGAAAATGATACTTCAGCCACCTCATATATTACAAGGCAGTTAGATCCTAATGGAGCAATCTATATACTAGGGGGTACTGGCGCAGTGAGTGATAATACAGAATGGTATTTCAAACTAAAAGGCTATAGAACTATAAGACTGGGTGGAGATACGAGATATGACACCTGTGAAGCTATTAATAATCAATTTCCTGTTTCAGGAGGAAATCCAGTGATTATAGCAAGCGGAGAGAATTTCCCTGATGCGCTGAGTATTAGCAGTATATCAGTAATTAAAAACTATCCTATATATTTAACCATGAAAGACACTCTGCCGGACCAGACATCAAGACTACTTTCACGAACCTCACCTTCTCAAATTTATGTCATAGGAGGAGCCGGTGTTATATCTGATAATGTTATTAGCAAGCTTAAGAAATACTCAAATAATATTACAAGAATAAGTGGAACTGACAGATATGAAACTTCTATCAATGTGTGCAAATATTTCAATATAGGAGACTATAATATAGCTGTAACAACAGGTACGGATTTCAAATATGCCTTAGCTGGAAGTTTGGCAGCAGCAATGTATAATGCTCCAATACTCCTAGTGGATGGCAATACTACAAAAGTAAAGCAATATTTGGACGGCAGTAAATATTCAAATATTCTCATTTTAGGCGATGCTAAAACAATAAGTACAGATACGGAAAAAGCTCTTGTCCAATAAATAAAAAATGAAAGAGGTGTTATAGTGAAAAATATTAATTTAAAAATGATTAGTGTGTTATGCATGTGTATTGTAATTAGTACTATGACTGTAATAACTCCTTTAAGTACATATGCAGCAACTACAGGCACTCAAGCAATTACACCAGGAGCCATTGTGACCTACACACAGCTTAAGGCTGCAGCTGTGGCTCTTCCACAAAACGCACAGGATATAATTTTTAGAGGTGGTTTTACAACCAAAGGAAAGGCGACAACTACATTTATACCTGACAAAACAAAAATATATTATTTACAAGATGCTACCACCCGTATTATATCATTTTATCAATTTTATACAATGATACCATTCACCACATATCCAGCAGTACATTATTATGCATATGTATATGAATACCATACTACAGATACTTCTAGTACACCTTTAACTCCATCTTCTGCTATGTTTGTTGCAAATGATAAAACTCTGTATAAAAAGCTTCAGGATGGCACTGTATTATCGGATGGAACTACTGTAACAACTACTAACACAGGTAGGTATCAGCACAAGAGATTTACAACCATGATAGATATTGCAAATGAATTTTTTCCTGTGCAGAAGAACGAAGTGAACAAAGTAATAACTCTTAAAAACGTAGTTATAGCATCTGGAACTATATTTGCAGATTCTCTCTCTGGATCGGTATTAGCAGCAGAACTGAATGCTCCTATATTGTTATTGAATACAAAGAGTGATTCAGCTGTATATAGTTTTATTACAAGTAAGCTCAATAAGAATGGTACGGTATATATTTTGGGCAGAGAAGGTGCTATAAGTACAGATATAGAAAATAAATTTAAGAAATTGGCATATAATGTAATTCGGATCGGCGGATTAGATAGATACGATACCTGTGAACAAGTAAACAACAACCTTAATATACCAAAAGGGACTCCTGTATTTTTAGCTAGTGGAGAAGATTTTCCTGATGCTCTTAGTGCCGGAGCAGTAGCTGCCATAAAGCAGTATCCTATATTAGTAACTCAAAAAGATACTCTTCCTCCGCAAACAATACACCAATTAATAAAAATAAAACCTTCAGCCATATATGTAGTTGGTGGAACAGGAGTAATCTCTGATAATATCTTTAATACATTAAACAATTATTCCAGTAATGTTACCAGAATAAGCGGAGCAGACAGATATGCAACTTCATTAAGCATATGCAAGAGTTTTGATTCTGAATATGGCACCACAGTAATATTTGCTGCGGGTTCGGATTTTAAGGATGCCGTATGCGCAAGTTCGTTAGCGGCAAAATATAGTGCTCCTATAATACTTACCAATAATAATATTAAAGATTCAAAAACATATATAGATAATAGCAAGTATTTAAATATATATATTCTCGGAGGTACTGATGAAATAAGCACAGATGTAGAAAATGCTCTAAAAAAATAAATAACGTGAGTTCGAAGATGTAATCACCAATACGGATAAACTTTCCTAATGAAAATACAAAAAAGTAGTTCTGCAAATACATGGACTAATTTGCCATTGTAACTACGGCAAATGTTGATGATAGAGCAGCTGTGTTTGAACTAATTGGAGCAAATAACACATTAAAAATATTACGGAGGATAATTTGAAGGTGCAATAGGAAGTATAAAGTAAAAGGTAAAAAGACTCTTGTATTAGTATTGAAAATGTGTAATCATATCTATAGTTTATACAATAAGTGCTAATTCTGGTGTGTATGTTTAGTATAAAATTTTAAATTAGGAGATAAAAAATGGAACAAGATATATGGGAAGTATTATATGAAAAAGCAAGAGAAGTCCAAAAATCAAGAGTAATCTCACCTTTTATTGAAGCAGGTGGTGTAGCAAGTGCAATTCTAACGAAAAGTGGAAATATATATGTTGGGGTTTGTATTGATACAGCATCAACCCTTGGAATGTGCGCAGAGCGCAATGCAATTGCAAATATGATAACCCATGGAGAAAGTAAAATTGATAAAGTGGTTGCTATTGTAGAAGATGGAAGCGTAGGTTCACCTTGCGGAGCGTGTAGAGAATATATGATGCAGTTAGATAAAGATAGTTCTGAAATAGAAATATTAATAGATTATAAGACCAGAAAAACTGTTAGATTAAAATATTTAATTCCTGATTGGTGGGGAGCTTATCGCTTTAATGACTAAGATATGTTAGTATAATCTAAAGTTATATTAGTTTGTAATCTTCATAAGTTGTGGCATGACTGTAATTTGTTGTAAAATAGGGAGCGTTTTACAGTACGGCGGGAGAGGAGCAATATGAGAATAGAAACAAATCATATAGTAATTCGAGATTTTCAGCGAAAAGACGCAGAAAACCTTTATCGGATTGTCAGAGAGAAAAATATTGTTTGATTTATGCCTGATTGGGCAGAAAATGATGATTCACCACAAGCGTTTTTTCAATATATTGATTGGCATCAATCTCAAAAAAATTCAACTAATAGTTATGAGAATAAAAGATATGCAAGTACATTATTAAAGCGAGGTGAATGAGACGTAGGGGAGAAATATCAAATGATAAATGGTTATAATTTGGATATTTATGCACAATTTAAAGCATTAGAAAACATTATTATGTCAAATGAAATTATTAATATAGCAATTGAACGATCCAAACGGCTAGACATAGGCAGTTATTATATAGGTGCTGGTTGTATTGCACAAACAGTTTGGAATTATCTTTCCGATTATCCACTAGAGTATGGTATAAAGGATATTGATTTTGTTTATTTTGATGATATAAATTTAGACTTTCAGTCTGAAAATAGAATTATTTCTCAAATGAAAGAACTATATTCAGATTTAGAAATCGAAGTGGATATAAAAAATCAAGCTAGGATTCATCTATGGTATAAAAATCATTTTGGATATACAATTGAGCCGTATATATCGCTTGAATCCGCTATAAATACATGGCCTACTACTGCTACAGCGATTGGAGTTAGAAAAGAAAAAAATAATGAATTTAAAGTATACGCTCCATTTGGATTAAATGATTTGTTTGGAAAAATTGTACGGGCAAATAAAGCACAGATAACGAAGCAGATTTATGATAATAAAGTGTCAAGTTGGTTAGATAAATGGCCAGACTTAAAAATTATTCCATGGGAAGGTTAGTTTAGATGAACTAATTTAATTCGCGTTCTTCTTAAGTTGTAGTGTAACTGTAAATTATTCAAAGATAGTTGATATTTATAAATTGTGAGGGTTAAAATGATAGGGTTAAAAAGAGGAATAGTTGTATTAGAAGAATACTCTATAGAGTGGGAGATTAATGCAAAAAAAATTATTTCTGAACTGAGAGAGATATTTGGAGATAAGGCAGTAGATATTCAGCATATTGGAAGTACAGCGATTAGAAATCTCAAAGCGAAACCTATTATTGACATTTTAGTTGGGGTAAAAGATTTTCAAGATGTTTTTAAAATTATGAAATCCTTAGAAAGTAGAGGATTTATCCATAAGAGAGCTAATGATAATAAAAATCATATGTTTTTTTCATGTGGTGACTTTAAAAATGATATTCGCACTCATCATATCCACGTGGATATTTATGGTGGAGATGAATGGAATGATTACATTAAATTTAGAAATAAGCTTAGGTCAAATAAAGATTTAAGAATGAAATATGAACAGTTAAAAATTGATCTTTGTGAGCAATTTCCCAATGATAGAGAAAACTATACTGAAATGAAAGGTGCATTTATAAGAGAAGTATTAGATACATAATATAATATTTTTAATTTGTGTCACAAGTGTAACTTTATTGTGTCACATCAGTATAAAGTGTAAAGCAAGTATTGTCCCTATAGTTTTCGTGTTGACAATATTATATAAAATAGATACACTTATGATATATTATTTAAAAGGTGGTGTCTGTTTGATAGTAATTCTGTAATGAGCATTTATTAATTTATTTAGGACAATAGTTGGATTGCCAGCATTTCTTGTTGTACCTACAATGCCTTACAGAAGATACGAAACTGACATATTTCTGATATAGATATATTACAGGTATAGTATTTGCTATACCTGTTTTCTTTTCTGTGAGGCAAATACTGTAAAATTGTATTTAAGAGAGGAAAAGGAAAATGAAATATTTAAAAAGTAAACAATATTACAGATGATTCAGCTAAGAAATTTGTTGCAAAGTTAATAGAAAATTAGAAAATGGGCATGAAGCAATGATTGAGCATAATTCTATTTCAGTTAGATTTATATGTGATAGAGGGGTAAGCCATGAGTTAGTAAGACATAGACTTGCAAGTTTTGGTCAAGAGAGTACTAGGTATTGTAATTATTCAAAAGATAAATTTGAAAATGAAATTACAGTAATAGAACCTCTGTTCTTTAGAGATAATTTAACGAAAAATTTACCAATTTTATTTATCGTAGTTACAGTTTCCTCTTAATCTTTATTTGTGTTTAATTTTACTATTTTCTTTCTGGTGTAGCTTCTCAGCATAAGTTAGCCCCATATTTAGAGCGTTAGCTATAGCAGTCTTTGATTCATCATTTAAAAGTTCTCCGTTAAGAATAAGTTTTGGCTGGGATAAGATAAGATCCACAGCTTGCTTTACATCTGTAATATTAGTATAACAGAAAAGGTTTTGTATTAAAGAGCCACTGCCTGTATTAGTTTTAGAATTTTCACTGCAGGCGAAAGGCTGAATTAATTCACTGTTATATATTTTAGAAGCCATATTTCTTTTGAAAATTGATGATAGTAACTATGAAGTTGCAGGTATAATGATCTCATATTCAGCTTTCAATCTGATAAAAAATATATTGCCCAGGTGGTAAATGCCATTGATTTTAAGCAGGTTTATAGATATTTCAGGCAGTTTCCCATAATGTTTAACTGCAGACCATTTAAAGTATGCAGTGGAAAATAATATAGTAACCTTAAATATATCAGGTACATCTGTAACTAATCCAGGAAGCATAGAAAGCGAGGCTGTAATAAGCATTTACGGCTCCGGTGATATAGTCTTTAAAATGAATGAGGATCAGATAACTCTTACAGATATAGCCAAAAAGGTCATAATAAACTCAGTTATACAGGACTGCTGTGATAATGGAGGAAGTAATTTAAATGGCAAGATGACAGGTGAATTCTTAAAACTTAAACCTGGCCAAAATATTATAGAGTGGAGTGGCAGTGCTACTAAAGTAGAGCTTTTACCAAACTGGCGGTGGTTGTAGATAAAAAATTTACTTTTATTTGAACTATTCATACTAATGAATTAAAATAAAGATATAATGGAAAACTGGGAAGGTGAACTGATGAGGCCTACAAATTATGAAGATCTAATAATGAAAAGGGCAATGGATCTTTTTGCAGAGGAAGGTTTAAAATTCTTTGGAATAAATAAAAAAGTTAAAGAACTTGGTTCAACAGAATTAGTAGTTTTAGAAACTAAAAACATGTTTATGGATTATACTTTCCTGATGGAGGATGATACTTTTATACATTTTGAATTTCAAACAACTAATAAAGGAAAAGCAGATTTAAGAAGGTTTAGAGCCTATGAAGCACTGCTTGGACATCAAACAGGAAAAGATGTGGTTACATATGTTGTTTATTCAGGTAATATAAAAAATCCAGGGAATGTTTTAGAGACAGGAATAAATGCATACAAAGTAAATTCAATATCTATGGCCCGTAAAGATGGAGATAAGATATATAATGATATCATGGCTAAAATAAAATCGGGAGTGGATATTACAAAACAAGATATAATATCTTTAACATTTACACTTATAATGGGTGGAGATATAAGTACAGTAGACAAGATAATTAATGCCATAGATGTAGTAAAAGACGTAAATAAAGACTATAAATATGACGTGGAATCAATACTATATGCTTTTGCAAATAAATTTTTAAGTGGAAAAGATTTAGAGAGAGTAAAGGAGGAATTGAGGATGACTGAACTCGGTAAAAGCTTAATAAACGAAGGAATTGAAAAAGGGAAAGAAGAGGGAAAAACTGAACTTTTAATTAAAATGTTGATGAAAAAGTTTAAAAAAATGCCTAGTGAATATAAAGAGAAAATAAAGGCACTTCCAGAAGAAACAATAGAGTTAATTGCAACGGATATATTTGAATTGAATTCAATAGAAGAGTTAGAACAATATTTCTAAAATATAAAATTAGCTTATTATGTCTATAGTAGGCTAGTTTTTTTATTGCTGTGAATTAAAATTATTGGAAGTGATAGGGTGACCTGCATCTATGATAAAAAAACTACTATTTTATGACTAGGAACATAATTACAGCTAGTACAGATATTTTGAAATTAAAGGAGATAAGAGTCAACTATAATACTGTATATAAGAGATATAGGATATACCTTAAAGGATGTCCAAATAATTCAATTTAATTCCCTCAAATTTCATGATATACTAGAATTAGTTATAATAGAATTGTAAACTAATACATCTAAATAAAATTTTATAGTGAAGGAAGGTGGATATTATAAAGAAAAACTTTATTGTAATTTATATCTTTTGCATAATTAGTATTTTTGTAGGAGTAGGCTGTAGTGATAATAAAATGGCAAATTATGAACCAACAATTAAAGATGTTGTTTTAAAGACAGGTTCTACGAAAGTAAAAGAAATTTCCTATCAGATTACGAAAGAATATCTTAATGAATATAAGAAAGATGCAGTATCAAAAAAATTTAAAAGTACAGATTATACTATAAATAACATCAAGGATATACGAGGGAATACTGACAAATTTAGTTTTTGGGTTCACTATTCTGTGAAACCATCAGAAAAACCATCCGATGAGAATTCATATTGGATGGCAGGCAATGGGGTATTAAAAGGTGACTGGGTTGTAAATAAAGGTGAATTTATAGACGTAGAGAAAGTAAACAATGAATATAAAATCACTAACATGGGAACTGGACCATAAATTAAACATTGCTCCAAATAATTAAGCCACAATTAAAGATGTTGCCAAACGTATTTTTAAGGTATTAGATATTGTAAAAAGTAGTAATGACTATTTATATTTCATGGAGGAAAACAACTAATGGAAAAATGGGATTTATTTGATGAAACAAGACAACCACTAAATAAAATTCACAATAGACAAGATAAAATGATAATTGGGGAATATCATATTGTTGTAGGTATTTGGACTATTAACAACCATAATGAAGTTTTACTAACATTGAGACATCCAGATAAGAAAGAATATCCAAATTTTTGGGAGAATACTTGTGGATCTACTTTAGTAGGAGAAACCAGTAAGGCAGGAGCAATTAGAGAATTGTTTGAAGAGACAGGAATAATGGCCAATGAAGATGAGTTACTCTTTCTTGGTACAAAAAAAGAAGAAACAGCATTTGTTGATACTTACATAATTAGAAAAGATATTAAAATATCTGAACTAACAATGCAAGAAGGTGAAACAGTAAAAGCACAATGGGTAACACTGGACAAATTAGATGAAATGATAAAATTAGGAATTATTGCATTGCCAGTTGCAGAAAGATTAGCACCTTTGAGAAAGATTTTTGAAGATTTTTTATTTGCCAAATAAGAAAAATGGCCGTTAATTACTTTATAATTCTCAGAACTTGTAAATTAAATAGGGGGAAACCATTTTCAATATGGCTATTTATTTCTATGGCTCAATTATTGCTGGAGTGTTGCTTTATATAGACTTAGTATATGAAAATGAATTTTGGATCTCTATAGTGTGAATGACACAGGTACATTGGCTAGGAAAGATAACAAGCTTCATTATGAAGGTAATTCTAACCACACGTTAACAGTAATTTTTATCGATTGCTTTCACTTATGCCACAACCTTCATTGGAAGTATCACAAGTGTAACTTAACATGGCTTAAAATAGACTGAATTTAAGGAGAAATAGATGATTATGATTATTATGGTTACAATTATAATTTCTTTTTTATGTGGTTCAATTCCAACAGGATATTTAATTGCTAAAAAATTTAAAGGAATTGATATAAGAACTAAAGGTAGTGGAAATATAGGTTCAACAAATGTAAAAAGAATTGTTGGAACTAAATTATCTATCATCACCCAGGTAATAGATGCTTTAAAGGGTAGTATTCCTATAATTTTAGGAATGTATTTGGCGAGGATTATGAAATTACCAATATCAACAGATATTTATCTTTCCATCATTGCCATATCAACAATTTTAGGACATGATTATACTCCGTTTCTTAGTTTTAAGGGTGGTAAAGGTGTAAATACAACACTTGGAACATTTATTTTATTGGCACCTATTCCTACGCTAATAGGAATTGCATTTTACTTTATATTACGTTTATTTACCAATATAGTTTCTATTAGGTCAATTGTAACAGGTTTATCAATACCCATTATGTGTGTTCTTATGAAAGTACCTGTCTCAATAGTAATGACTTCTACAATAGCCTCTATTTTAATAGTATTTAGGCATAAAGAAAATTTAATAAGGCTTATACATAATGAAGAAAATTGAAATAATATCTAAAATATTTTATGACGGATTATTCGTAACTTACGTCACAAGAGTAAAAAAACGCCAACCAAGTAAAATAGAAATGTTATAGATCAAAAATCTAAAAGGTGGGGGCAAAATGAATGCATTTTTGACAGTAATACCACTAGTACTTATCAGATATGGGGTTTTAAGTATAATAGACAAAGGATCACTTAAACGTGCAGGTTTCTTTGCTCCATTAATCGGAAGAGAAAAAGTAGCATTCTGGATTTATCAAATTACAACCGTCCTTATTTTACTATACCTATTATTACTCAAAATCAGAACCGACTCTGACTGGTCTTACATAGGTCTAGTAATATATAGTTTAGGAATTATTTTATATGCTATATCTGTAGTAAATTATGCTAAGCCTAAAATGAATGGAATAAATTTAAACGGATTATACCGAATATCCCGCAATCCTATGTACATTGCATATTTTATTTATTTTTTAGGGTGTGTGTTCCTAACACATTCGTTGATATTACTTGCATTATTAATCGGTTTTCAAGTATCAGAACACTGGATTATCCTTTCAGAAGAAAGATGGTGCATTAAGAAATTCGGAGAAGAATATATAAAATACATGAATAAAGTGAGACGTTATATTTAGACAGGTATACTATAACTCTATTATTCAAGTGATGATTTGTGTTCTTATTATATTATATTCACCAAGGAGAATACTTGCAATGTCATAAATTTCAAATTATGTTTATTAACTTTAACATAGCGATAATTAGACAATAGTAAATTTTTGTGAAGATGATAATTATTAAAACTATAAGGGGAACAAAAATGATAAATTTATTTAAAGAGTTTTGCTCAATAGAAGATTTTTTTTATGATGGTGCATTTATTGCTAAAGTAAAATATCAATGTTTTCAGCCGAAAATAAATGAAAAAACTTATAGAACTGAAGTTGTAAAAAATAATAGAAGGCTTTGTATACTCAACTGTAGTGGGTATATTGAAAATAAAACTGCAGAAATATTAACAGTATATTTAATGTTAAATGCAAAAATTAAAGAACCTATTGAAACAGAAAATATTAAAGATGTTGGAAGTTTGTGGTATGATTTCTCCAAAAAAGAAATTATAGATTTTAGTCATCTAACAGGAGATACAAATTCTATTCATCTTACAGAAAATCCTGTTGTACAAGGATTGTTTATTTTGAAAAAGCTTTGTGATACAACTCAAGCTAACAAAATAGAGATAAAATATACTTACCCAATTTATGGAGGTAATCCAGTCTATATCAAACATGAAAAAAATATTATCAAAGGCTTTAGTAAAAATATATTATGCTTTAAGGCAACTCTCTAACAAAAAGCATGTATATTTCATGTTTGAATGAAAGGAGAGCGATGTTTTCATGAAACCATACATTTCTCAACCTAAAGGTAGTATGAGTTGTGGTGCATATTCAATTGCTTATTATTTATGGGAAACCAATAAAGCTCAATGTGTAAATGATAGAATTTTTATTGCTAATATTTATAAAAAGATACAAGTTGGTTCAAATAATATGGGTATTCCTGAAGCTTATTCAAATCCAGAAAAAATATCTAAGGAATTAAGTGATAATTGGCATTCATATTCCTATGCATGTATATTATCCAACAGTCCACTTATGCCACTTGCAAAGGGATTTAACATATCTGGTGTAAATATAAATGTTTTTGATAAAGTTAAGTCAGGTGCTAATAAATATGCAATTATTTTGTGTAGTTTGGAAAATTCCACTCAAGCATTACATTACATACTCATCAAATATGAGAATAATACATTCAAAATGTTAAATTCATCAGCTATCTATGGTAATGGTATTGATAATGTGGTCTGGGAAAATTTCATTATCGAACCTAATGACAAGCTTACATTAGAGAGAAATTCTCCATATCAATATACAGGAGCAGGAATTCTTATAGAGTAGTTTTTTGTAGACAAGGAAAGTGAAAACGAAATTTTTTTAAAGTTAATGAGTTTATTTAGGAAATTATCTATCAGTCACATTTTTGTTAACTTGCGTCACAAGTGTAACTTAACATGGATTAAAATAGACTAAATTTAAGGAGAAATAGATGATTGTTGTAGTTATGACCTGTACTTTTATGTAAAAATTACCGATGAAATTGAAGATATAAACATTGTTCTCTGAAAGTTGAATAATACAGTGTTGAAAAACTCATATATTTCCCGTGTAGTTATAAAAGTATGGTATGATTTTCATGATAGTTAAGTTACAGTAATAAGATATTGCCACTTAAAGGTTATACAAATAAAGGGAGTAGTTATATGGATAATGAGCCTTCAGTTAAAAATACTGCGAAGTTACTTGGCATTGTTTCCTTGCGAGTGGCCATAAAAATATTGATGCAGAGCGAGTTACTTTAAACTAGCTCTCTTTAGCATATATAAAATGACTTGATTACTATATATTACTTTACACTATATAGTAATATATGATATATATGACATAAGGAAGTGATGCTTATTGGAAATAAATAAAGAAATGATAAAAGGATACATAGAAAGTATAATATTATCTTTACTTAGAAGTAATGATTTATATGGTTATGAAATTTCAAAAAAAATTAGGAACATGAGTAAAGAAAAATTTGAAATTAAGGAAGGGACTTTATATGTGGTGTTAAAAAGATTAGAAAAGAATGAATTAGTTCATTCTTATTGGGGTGATACAGAAAGTAATGGGGGAAGAAGGAGGTATTATAAAATAACTGATAAAGGTATAGAGTATCTTAGTAAAAAGAAAGGTGAGTGGATATTTTTTAAGAATATTATTGATATTTTTTTTAAGGAGGTATAAGTATGGATAAATTAGAAAGATATATTAACTCAGTTTGTAAAAACTTAAAAGGTAGAAATGAAGAAATTACCGTAGTAAGACAAGAAATGAAGAATCATTTATTACAATCTATAGAAGAACTAAAAAAGCAGGGAAAATCCCAAGATGAAAGCATTGATATTGCTATAAATAGATTTGGACAAGTGGATATATTAAAGAAACAACTTAAGCAAGTCTATACTATTGAAAAAAGCTTCTCAAGAAAAATTAATAATATGGCATTTATATTATTAATTATAGGTGTGATGTTTTTAATATTTCAAAATTTTATTAAATATAATTCAAGTTATATAGATACAAAAATTTTATATGATGTACAAAATATAATAAAAAGTAATAATGATGTATCCAGCGGTAAACTAGAGACTTTATTCAAAGAAAATAATAATAAATTTAAATTTTACAATAAGGAATTAAAATATATAGCAGTATTCAAATATCCCAAAAATTATAATGGAAATATGGATATAGCTTCTTTTAAGGATGCAAAAAATATATATCCAAGCTATGCTCAGCTTAGTAATGATTTAAAGAGAATAGGATATATATCAAATGCTTCGTCAGGTAAGGAATATTTAACTACTAATAATAAGTGGTATATTTCTGTTCATTACATCACGCCAAGAATTCAATGGCTGCAATATGGAATCAATAATATTTTAAGTATCTTTATAACTATATGTATAGTATCAAGTATTGTTTTATTTATGATTTCCTCTTTCATGAATATTTATCATAAAAGGAAAGTTGAATTTATATCATAATTGTGATGGAGGAAGGCGAGGAAGGCGTAAATACTATAAAATCACTGAACAAGATATTAATTATTCAAAAAGCAAGGAGGATGAATGGCTGGTTGTTCCATAATATCTGCTATTGTTTGGATTTTTTTAAAAGTTAATATCAATATAAAATGAGATATTCATGAGATAAATATGTTTCAAAATATTCCCAACTACACGACTAAAGGCCCATATCTAACGGTATAGGCTTTTTTATATTCAGAATTTCAGAGAGGAGGAAAATCATGCTTTATAAACTAAGTTTATCCTAACAAAAGAGGAGCAAGCTGGCTTATGTAAGAGTATAGGGGAGCATATAAATATTATTTGTATTGGCCTTGCTTAACCAAGAGAAGCAGGGCTTTAATTAATGAAGAAAGTTTCCTGTAAGTTAACTTATTTCATTAAAATCAACTATAAATCCATCGACAGGAGTTGGCTTAATACATAAAATATCATTAGAGGTGATAGATATGAAAGAGCTAAATATAAGTAAATGTATTATTCGAAAAAGGAAAGAGAAGGGGATAACGCAGGAACAGTTGGCAGATTACATCGGGGTTTCTAAAGCATCCGTTTCCAAGTGGGAATCAGGATTAAGTTATCCTGATATTTTACTTCTTCCTGAACTTGCAACTTATTTTAATGTTTCAGTGGATGAATTATTGGGATATTCTCCACAACTTACAAAGGAAGACATTAAAAAAATTTATAATAGACTTTCACATGAATTTGCTACGAAACCATTTGACGAAGTAATGGAGCAGTGTAACAAAATGATAAGGAAATACTATTCTTGTTTTCCGTTTTTATTGTCTATGATTCAATTATTATTAAACTATTTGCCTTCAGCAAAAAATGAGGAAATAAAAAAAGAAGTTCTTCATCAATGCATACTGCTGAGTTGGAGAGTAAAAGATGAATCAGAGAATATTTCTAACATAAAAAGTGCAAATACTATGGAGGCATTGGCAGAGATGATGCAGGGAAATAACAAAGAAGTTATTCGATTATTAGATGATAAGTTAACTCCGTATAGTGGAGACGATGTTATGCTGATTAATGCATATCAAATGCTGGGGGAAATTGATCAAGCAAAGGTCGTGAATCAAATATTACTATACCAAAATATCATAAATACATTAACACTTTTAACCAACTATCTTTCCATGCACATGATGGAAGCAGTTTTATTTGAGCAGATATATTCTCAGGGGATTCAGATTATTAACTCTTTTCAGATGAAAGAGATTTTGACAAATGCAGTTTTTGGAATTCATATTGTTGCTGCACAGGGGTATTTGATTCAGCAGAAGAAAGAAAAGGCAATAGATGCATTGAAACAATATGTAGATATTGTTTGTGGATATCAATATCCATTGAGATTAAAAGGAAATGGATATTTTACTCAGGTAGATAAATGGATTGAGGATAATATTTGTATTGGAACAAACAGTCTGTTAGATGAGATAACAATTAAGAAAAATTTTATTAAGATGCTTACTGAAAATCCTGCATTTACGCAGTTAAGAGAAGATGAACAGTACAATATGCTTATTAAAAAATTGAAAGGAAAGTTAGGTGAAAAATAATGATTAATACTTTTTTTAAGTATTTACCAGTTTTGCTACCACTAATTATTCTGCAATTAATTTTAATGATTACGGCATTAGTTCATATTTTAAGACATTCTACAGTACGCAGAGGAAATAAACCTCTTTGGATTATTATCATTGTTTGTGTAAATATCATTGGCCCGATTTTATATTTTCTACTTGGAAGGAATGATGAATAGTGGATATACTTACAATTTCCAATTTGCATAAAGGCTTCGGTACACATCAGATATTGAAGGGGGTGAACTTAAGTGTACCACAAGGTTCTATATATGGTTTTATTGGTAAGAATGGTGCAGGCAAAACAACAACGATGAAGATTGCATTAGCTTTATTAAAAGCGGATTCTGGTGAGATACAGATATGTAATAAAAAAGTTAGATTCGGGTCTTCAGAAACAAACCAGTATATTGGTTATTTGCCGGATGTTCCAGAATTTTATAATTTTATGACTGCCCAAGAATATTTAAAACTTTGTGCTGAAATTACAGGAATGTCAGCTGATTTCATTAAAAAAAAGAGTGAAGATTTATTAGACATCGTGGGGTTAACGGATGTAAAAAAAAGAATAGGAAGTTTTTCAAGAGGTATGAAGCAGCGTCTTGGGATTGCTCAGGCATTGTTAAATGATCCTAAACTATTGATTTGTGATGAGCCCACTTCAGCTTTAGATCCTATTGGGAGAAAAGAAATATTAGATATTTTATCCAAAGTGAAAAAACATACAACAGTAATTTTTTCAACCCATATATTAAATGATGTAGAGACAATCTGTGATCATATTGGAATCTTAAATAATGGCCAAATTGTTTTAGCAGGTAATTTGAATGACATAAAACATAGATATCAAGAGAATACAGTGGTGATGCTGCTTTCTTCAAATAATGATTTAAATGTCTTGTTGAAGTCTGAGGAAATAATGAAATTGGACAAGAAAATTCAGTTTAAAGAAACCTCTATTTATATAAAAACAACTCAAGTACATGAAATCATGAAATGGATAATGAAAGTTCTGGTTAAATTATCAATTAAGCCATTAAAACTTGAAATTATAGAACCTCGTCTTGAAGATATATTTATGGAGGTGGTTAAATGAGGTCATATATTGCATTTATCAAAAAAGAATGGATTGACTATCTAAGAAACTATAAAATATTAATCATGATAATAGTATTTGCAATTTTAGGAATTATTAGTCCACTTAGTGCTAAGTTTATGCCGGAGATTATTAGAGAATTCATGCCTGCTGGTATATCTATTCAATTAACAGAACCTTCTAATATAGATTCATGGACTCAATTTTTTAAAAATGTATCTCAAATGGGTACTATTGTAGCTATTATTATTTTTAGCGGAATGATGTCTCATCAATATGAGAAGGGAACGTTGGTCAATCTGATCACGAAAGGATTATCACGTAAGACGGTTGTTGCAGCCAAATACACAGTAGTGGTTTTAATTTGGACAATAAGTTATTGGATATGTTTTTTTATTGCTTCAATATACACAAGATACTATTTCCCAGAAGGAAAAACTACAGGCTTATTTTTGGCTGTCTTTAGCTTTTACCTTTTTGGTATTATGTTACTTTCAATAGTTATGCTGGGTTCCATAAGTTTTAAAAATACCTATGCTTCTTTACTTTTTACAGTTGGTTTTACATTAATACTTTTCATCATTAATATGTTCCCTAAAGCAATAAAATGGAATCCTTTGCAATTGGCAAACAGTAATTTGAAAATGTTGCAAGGCATGCTTACATTTTATGACATAAAATATTCGTTTTTTATAATGATATCTATTATTCTATGTGCATTAGGGCTGTCTATAAGAATTTTTAATAAAAAAATCTTGTAGAAGATTATGAGCATAATCTTCATTCGCAGCTATTTCCTAGTTTTCTTATTTCGTTTATTAATAAAAGTATAAACTACTGTAGAAGGTGAATGGCCTTCTATTATTTTTTGCAGTAATTGTCGATAATTCCTATACGAAAGATTTATATATTTCATGGGAATTGGAGGAATGAATCAATTTCTGTTGAAACTATTTATATTAAGAGTTTTTATATTATATGGGTTATATGAGAGTGATAAATTTCAATATATCTAATGTTTATAATTGGAAGCTGAAATTTAAAAATGGTTTCAATTAGAAAGTGTCATAAGTATAATTCCATGACCCATATGAAAGAGGTAAAACAACTCCATAAATGGCAAATTTGAAAGGAAAATAAACGTGGATAATTCCTTTTCTGGAAGAGAATATAACTGTTTTAAAAATGCTTGGCTGTACTTTTGTGAAGAGCCACTAAAGAAAAAAAGAATTTATATAGTCAATATAAGATGCTGGACCAGAGTATATTTTGAAGGTAATGTTATTATCCTATATAATGTAATAAGAAGAAAAATGTGTTTCATTTACAATAAGATTGTTTATATATTTAGGAGGTGGGGGAAATATCAAATGATAAATGGTTATAATTTGGATATTTATGCACAATTTAAAGCATTAGAAAACATTATTATGTCAAATGAAATTATTAATATAGCAATTGAACGAGCCAGACGGCTAGACATAGGCAGTTATTATATAGGTGCTGGTTGTATTGCACAAACAGTTTGGAATTATCTTTCCGATTGTCCACTAAAATTCAGTTTGTTCTTCTACAGCAATTGGTAGAATTTCAAAGTCAGCAGTTGGAGGAGCAGAGCCATCATAGCGTGAAACATTATATTCATTGCAATGTAAAAGGACATCCATTTTTGATGAAAAATCTTTAGCAGATGACGAACAAATTGAGTTGGAGGAGAAAAGAATGGAATTAGAAATAATATCAGTTTATGAAGATTTGGATGACTATATTTTGGAAATGGAAAAAGATGATGCAGATTATGAGGTGTTATGGGATAAGTATGCCATTCAGCCTTATTGGGAGAAAATTAGTCAATGGGCACCGTTTGATACATCTGCTCGAAAGCCAAAACCAATAAAGGATATAGGCAAATTGAAACAGCAGATCAAGTTAATGAAAGAAATAAATCTTAGTACAATTAAAAATGAGTTTAGGAAGGCAGTGAATGCACTTCCCAATTATGATGATGATACGATAGTAATAGCAATTTATCCATTGGATGATGAAAATACTATAGTTAAAGAGCATCAAAATGGTGTACAAGGAATTAATGTATTTGGTAATATTTTAATTGAGATTAATTCTTTTGCTGAAAATTATTTGGAGTGGATTCCATATATATTTGCTCATGAATATCATCATAGTGTGTGGGGAAATTATTGGCATGTGATTCATGGAGGATGTACTGGAAGCTTGATAGAAACGATGTTAATAGATGGAGAAGCAGATACATTTGCTAGAAGCCTCAACCCTACATTAAATCCAAGATGGATTTATCAAATATCTAAAGAACAAGAAAAAGAATTGTGGAATAATTATTATTATAAATTGTTATATGAGACCAGTTTTGATTATAAAAAATATATGTTTGGTGATGATGAAGCAGGAATACCTTGGTGTGCAGGATATTTTTTTGGATATAAAATTATTGACAATTTTAGGAAAATTTATCCACAAATCAGTATTAAAGATATGATTGAAATGAATTCAGAGAAAATTTTTATTATGAGTAATTATTAATATTGATAAAAAATAATAAATTTATATTTTTTAACTTGAATCACACATGTAAATGAAATAAATTGATATTTTGACTTGTTAAGTTATTTGCTATATAATCCAGAAGTTCCTATTGTTTATCTGGTTTTAAATCAGTAAAACAATCTGCATTCTTTTCAGACATAAGGCATTTAGTCAAATCCAGGTGCCTTTTGCATGTATTGTAAATATTTATTTAATATATGCGAAATAATATCATAACAATTATTAATTATAATAATAACTATAAAATAATAGGCCAAATAATGTTACAGACCCCAATTGTGCAAAAGGTTATATCTCTTATGGCATATATGTAGAAATAAGTACCAAATATATTGTTGGTGCTTATTTTTAGTTTGAAATAGAAAGAAGAATTTATTAAAGGATAAATATATAAGGTTTATAAAAATTTTACCTAATGGTATAATATTTCTAAATAGTTAGATTACAATGGTGATTTTTTGTAATACAATTATTAAATTTTAAAGTTTTGAAAGGAGGTGCTTTTTAGTGGATAAAAATAAAATTTTGAGTATAGTTCTCCTATGTTTAGGTGGTATGTTTGTTATATTAGGAAGTGAATTGAGTAACAAAGTCACAACTATTTATTCAACCATATCATATGGTATTTCATCTGCAATATTTATTATTTGGGCAACTCTTTTTGTTGGTAAAAATAAAAGATTAAAAATTAATTCACGTAATTAATTATGAACTATGTTTAAGATTGTTATTAGCTTGAATGGATATTATTGGAATTAGAAAACATCATTATCTAAATTACTAGCGGACAAAATTTTTGATCTTATTAGGGGTAAAAAGAGTAGCTGACATGTACTGCAAAGTGAATAGAATTAATTGGTATAGTAGGAGCTAATCTAAAAGGTTATAGTGAACCCTTGTATAAAATGGTATAAGTTAGGGTTATTGCTTGTTACGGAATAGTAAGATATGACGACTTAACTATAGTTAGGATTAGTTTATATATTATGAAGAAAAAGAACTGTCCCCATTGATTCCCTTTAACAAACAAAGGGTGTCAAAGATACTAACTTAAATATGAGAAAAATATGTCTTGGCAATGAGGTGCATTACATTTATTTATAAATGATACTATTAAAAATCTAGGGAAGTGGGGCGCATTATGCCAAAAAATGATAATATGCTAGCAATTCTATGGATGCTGAATTCAGGTACAAAAATAACTGCAAAGCAAATATCCGAAAGGTTAGAAATAAACATAAGGTCAGTTTATCGTTATATGGATGCATTGTGTGTTAGTGGAGTGCCAATAATATCGGAGCCTGGTCATAACGGCGGATATAGTTTGCTTAACAATTTTATCCGAACACCCCTGTTTTTTGATCTTGAAGAGAAAAAATCACTTTTGCATGCTGCCACTTTTGCAATGGAAGCAGGATATCCTTTTATGGAAGCACTAAATAGTGCAACATCAAAGTTAAAGATGTTCTCGAATCAAGAACAAGAAAAAGTTCTCAATCGTCATTTAGTCGGATTTGAAGTAGTGAGCCGTATTTGTGATCCAGCTGTCAAACCTATATTAATGGAAATTGAGCAAGCTGTTGCTAATGAATGCTCTATGGAAATTGAATACTGTGCAGGTTATGAAGGGCATCCTAAGCATAGGGTTGTTGACCCCTATGGGATTCTTTACTGGAACGATAAATGGTATGCTATTGCATTTTGCCATCTTAGGAATGAAATTCGCAGCTTTAGGGTAGATAGAATAGTAAATATTATAAGCACTAAAAATACGTTTAAGCGTCCTGAAGCTTTTTCGGCACGTGAGTTTTTTACAAAAAACTTATTATCGAATGTGGAAAGCAAAGTAGGACTTTGCACTTTAGTAATTGAGGGCAAGTCAGAAGCATTGAACGACCTTTGTTCACATTGGTTTTTAGGATATCATCTGATAGAACGAACTGAATGCAGAGCTAATTTTTTAATGGATGAAAATTCAATCCATACCTATGTTCCTCATATTCTACTTCAATATGGTAAATCAATAAAGGTGCTTGAACCAAATAGTTTTAAAGATGCTATGGCAGCAATTCTTAGAGATTTGATGGCCCATTATCTTCACTGACTGAATTTGTCAGTGAAGATAATATATAATAGATCGAGATGGAGTTGAGACCATCCTGTAACAAATAGCAACAATAAAATGAATGTGGAGGAATAGAAAATGAAGAATACAGTATATCTTTATGTATTTGATACAATGGCAGACTGGGAAATAGGTTATTTAATCGCTGAAATCAATTCAGGAAGGTACTACAAAAAGGGATTAATGCCGCTAAAAGTAGTAACTGTAGGAATTACCAAGACCCCTATTACTACAATGGGAGGTCTGAAAATATTGCCAGAAATTGAACTTAAGGAGTGTAGTGTTAAAGATACTGCTGCTTTGATTCTACCTGGTGGGAATACATGGACAGAAGCAATTCATGCTCCCATTATAAGAATGGCTGAAAAATATTTAGAGAAAGGTATTGTTGTAGGGGCAATTTGTGGTGCTACAATAGGACTTGCTATGGGGGGAGTATTAGATCAACGAGACCATACAAGCAATTACCTGGGGTATCTTAAAATGGTCTGTCCAAACTATGATGGAGAGATGTATTATAAGCAGGAATGTGTAGTAACTGATGGAAGTTTGATTACTGCTTCTGGAATAGCTCCTCTTGAATTTGCTTTGCATATATTGAAAATTCTAGATGTATTCTTACCGCAAACCCTAGATTCCTGGTACAATCTTTATAAAACCCAAGAGTCAAAATATTTCTTTGAGTTGATGAACTCAATTCAATAAAATGGCTTAAAGTGGGTAAGATAGCTACTTTTCACCACCTTTTACTTTAGCGTGGGTTTTGTCGGCAATGCCGGCTACACCCCTCCAAGGAATCAAGAGTATCTCATTGTTTATGATTATAATACTTCGATAATCAGCTATGGTGCCGAAGGAAGAATCCATTGCCGCGAAAATAGGGTCATGGTGATTAATGGTATGGATATTTTCATTATCAGATGTGAAGCAAATCATGAATTGGTGGTAAATGAATAAAATAGCTTTTAAGATTAGAAATGGTTGCATTCCCATATAAATATTGGTGTAATAACATAACAAATATGTTATAGTTTTTACATTAATAAAGTCAAAATAGAGGAATAGAACCAAATAATTAATAAAATTACCATGATATAAAATATTTATTAATTATCCTAATTAAATAATAAAAGCTATATGAGGTGATTATGTGGGGGTTAACGGTAATAAAATTTTTTATAATATTTTAATTACTATGAGTTCATATGAATAATCTTATATTATATGTTTCGGTATTTATATTTTGGTATCCACTTGTAATGAGCATAGTTTGGATTATTGGTGGAATTTTATTTTATTATAGAAGAGAGAAAAAAACTGTAGGACCTCTAAATGAAACTCCTATGGTATCTATCTTAATACCATGTTATAACGAAGAAGATACAATAGAAAATACAGTAGAACGCCTTAATAATCTAAATTATCCTAACTATGAAATTATAACTATTAATGATGGGAGCAGGGATAAGACAGCACTAATATTAGACAACCTATCAAGGAAATATGAAAAGCTGAGAGTTATTCAGCTTAAAACTAATGCAGGAAAGGCAAATGCATTGTACTTAGGATTACTTGCATCAAAGGGAGAGTTTTTAATGGGATTGGATGCAGATGCTTATCTTGATGCAGATGCTCTAAATTATATGATACCTCATTTTATAACGCCCCATTATGGAGAAAGAGTTGGTGCTACCACTGGAAATCCAAGGGTACTCAATCGTAATTCGTTACTAGCAAAGATTCAGTTGTGTGAATTTTCAAGTATTGTTAGTATGATTAAACGAACACAAAGGTTGTTAGGTAAAGTAATGACTATTTCAGGTGTTGTTGTAATGTTTAGAAAGAGAGCATTAATAGATTGTGGATTATGGGATAGAGACTTAGTTACAGAAGATATAGGAGTAACGTGGAAACTTCAGAAACGTTTTTGGGATATTCGATATGAGCCTCGGGCTATTTGTTGGATGTTAGTACCTGAAACAATTGTTGGTTTGTGGAAACAAAGAGTAAGGTGGGCTCAAGGGGGCCTTGAGGTTATGCTGCGTCATTGGGATATATTTTTAGATTGGAGATATAGACGTTTGATACCTGTGTATATGGAACAAGTACTCAGCATATTTTGGGCAATAGCATGGAGTATATTATTTATAATAATTATAATACAGGTTATTATAGGAAAACAGCCCTTCTTTCCTATGTTTTGGGAAGGACAATATTTAGCTCTATTATGCTTAGTACAATTTATTGTGGCAATGACTTTAGATAAACGATATGATGAAAATTTGCTGAAATACTATTTATGGGCTATTTGGTATCCAACTTTTTATTGGTATTTGAATATTTTGGTTCTATTAAGAGCCATACCTAAAGTATTATTCAGAGATAAAGGAAAAAAGTTTGCAATATGGGATAGTCCTGATAGGGGGATTTGAATATGAATATTAATGATGTAGTGAAGGTGCGAGCTATTAAAATATTGGAAAAATTGATAACTACAATTGGATGGATTTTTATGCTAGGATATGTATTTCAAATCCTAGCATCTGTAATGCTCTGGTCATTCAACTTATCTAATTTTTATCATAAGTTGTTTGTTTTATATAACATTAAAACAACACTTCGTATTTTAATAACTACAATAGTTATTGCACTATGTGTTTTTATAGTAATGTATTCTTGGGGAAGGTATAATTATAAAAGATATGCCCATTTAAAGAGAAGAAAGTTTCCTCAAAATGTAACTAACCATGAAATTGCACTTTATTTTAATTTGCCAATTTCACTTGTAGAAAAGATGAAGAATGATAAGGTTGTTGTTTTAGAAAAAACTATAGTTTAACTTATGTAAAATCCCGTATTATCATAGTTTTTGATATTTTACGGGATCTTTTACATGGTAATCCTAACATTTTATGCTACAATACAAAATTATTTTGGTGTAGCTTTTTTCTAAAGCAATCCATTAAATAATCTAATTTATAGACAAGTTAAAACATAGATTGATTAAGTTACCTCATGCTTTAATTTTAATTATCATTATTTTTTGCCAGTAAATATTAATAAAAAAGCGAGAATAAGGGAGGCTACAAATGTTAATATAAATGTTAAAGCAGCGCTTTTCATCCAAGTTTTTCCTAAAATTTTTTGTTTATACTGATATCCTATTGTAGGTAAAGCACTTAGCATAACTATAGCAAGTAAATCCCATGATGATTCGTGGAATCTTAGGCTTCTATACACAACATCAAAAAGTATTGCAATTCCAATGAATTTATATCCAAATCTGTAACTGATATTTTCAATAAAAGTTGTTCTTTCATCTTTTTCTATTTTTTTATTAATCATTACTTTTAACCTCCTCAAAATAAAATAATTCTTCAAATTTTTTATCAAGTGCTTTGGAGAGTATTAATGCCAATTTTGCACTAGGACAATACTGACCTGTTTCAATAGAACTAATTGTTTGTCGGGTTACACCTGAAAGTACAGCAAGTTGTTCCTGTGATAGTCTTTTTTCAGCACGAGCAACTTTTAATCGGTTCTTTAGTTGTATATTTTTATTCAAACTATCACCTCCATTAATTAAATAGTACTATATGAGAATAGTTATGTCAAGTATACTTTGCAAGTTGATAAGTATACTTGTAATTTAATAGTTAATTATTTTCTCATAAACTGAATAGTAAAACGAGATGCAACTTTGTAAAACCAAATGCAATATTTGTAATCAACAACTGAATATTTGTAAACGAAATGCAGTTTTTGCACTCGGAAAACCAGCGAGGAAAATGAGAATATAGTTGGATTTATGTCTGCTGAAAGAGGAGCTGCTAATAGGATAAAACATAGTGCTTACATAGTTATAGGTATACTAAAGGATTACAGGGGACAAGAAATCGGGACAAAATTATTTGAAAGATTGGAGAAATGGGCATCAGAGAACGCTATTATACGGTTGGAATTAATAGTAATGACTCATAATGAAAGTGCTATAGGATTATATAAAAAAATGGGATTTAAAATAGAAGGATTGAAAGAAAAGTCGTTAATAGTTGATGAGAATTATGTTGATGAATATTATATGGGGAAAATTCTTAAATAAGTAGGTGTTGTAATGAAAAATAAATTATGGCAATATAATTCAATTTAGCTCCCTCGAATTTCATGATATACTAGAATTAGTTATGGTGGAATTGTAAATTACTATGCCTTATCTTAAATGTTTTAGGGGGAAAAATGGATAATAAAATAGAGATAATTATAAAGCAATTTGTACAGCACTATTTAAAAATAAAAGATGTTCAAACCAAATGGGAAGAACCTTTAGTAGCATATGCAGATGCAATGGACGAGATGTTTTATAAACTTAAAGATGTGGTAAGTTCTTCTCATGCAATGCCTAAAGATTTTTTATCTGAAGCAAAAACAGTAGTATCATATTTTATACCTTTTAATGAAGACATTGTTAAAAGCAATATAGAAGGGAAAGAATGCTCTAAAATTTGGGCAATAGCTTATATAGAAACCAATAAACTAATAGTGGATTTAAATACTTTTATTACAAATGAATTACAAAAATCAGGGTATAAATCAAGTAGTATACCACCAACATATAATTTTGATGATAAAAAATTAATTACTGATTGGTCTCAAAGACACGTTGCTTTTATTGCAGGATTAGGTAAATTTGGATTAAATAATATGCTAATTACTGATAAAGGATGCTGTGGGCGAATTGGAAGTTTTGTAACTGAACTAAAGCTAGAGCCTACTAAAAGACAAAATAAAGATAATTGTTTATATAAACATATGAATATATGCAAAAAATGTGTAGATAGGTGTGTAAATAATGCTTTAAAAGTTGATTATTTTGATAGGCACAAATGTTATGAAATGTGTCTATATAACGATAAATTTCATTCAGATGTTGATTTCACTGATATTTGTGGTAAATGCTTGGTTAATGTTCCCTGTTCAGGAGTGAATCCAGTAAAACTATTGTAAATGAAATTTTTCTTAAGTTGTGCCGAAACAATAAACTATTATGCGCTAAACATAAGGTGAGTTGGGAGGTTTATTATGTTAACGAGGAAGAAAGTTATACCGTTTGTCTCATTAGTTTTGCTAATAGGAGTACTATTTTTAATAATTGGCACGCCAGGATACCAGTCTATAAGAATAAAGAACAGGGATTTTGTAAGTTTAGAAAATAAACTAAAAGAAGTGGTTAACACAAACACCAAAATAGATATAAAAGAATTATCAGACTTTGTTTGGGATGAATGCTATGTATTTAATCCTTACTATCCACCAGAAGCAATTTATAAAAAGGTAGGAACAGAGTGGACAACAGCAAGAACATATATTGGATATCTTCTGTTCCATAATATGGAAAATAAAACTGTAAATGATGAACAATTTATAATAGTATTTAAAAAAAGCAATAAAGTTATTTTGTCAGCGAAATATAGTTTAAACCAACTACCTGTTATTTTCAAACTGGATAATTATAAGTTTACAAGCGATAACTCTAAATTTATAGTATCAGTTGCGAAGCAGTATGATGAAGGAAAAATCAAAGAGTTAAGTCTTAAAAAATAAATTATACAAAATTCGCAACTTTTTTATTAGATGACAAAAAGCCCATATCTAACGGTATAGGCTTCTTTTATATTCAAAATTTTGGAGATGAGGAAACACTTATGCTTTATAAACAAAGTTTATCCTACATCAAAGATTTAATAAAAGGAACTAGAATAGAAATTCTAAAGGAAAAATTAATATTACCTTTTACAGGCACAGCTACAGTAAAACTTTATGCTGCCTTAACAGTAAGAAATACCTATGAAGCTAAAAGTGAAAATAGAATATCTGCTGTATTTGGTAAGATGGCTTACCTTGACGGATTTTATTATCCCATCTTGGATAACATGCAGGAAAATATGCTGGGTGATATATATACAACTTATCTATTCAGGGTAATGGTTTTAACTGGAGATATTGCAGAGGACCCTCATGATTACTTTACTTGGGGAAGCTCATAGGTTATGCAGATGGCTGGTATACTTACAGCGGCAGTGATGTACTAACTGGTTCGCAGGGGTAAAGGGTGTATAGGCACAAGTGGAAAGAAAAGAAACTTTAGCTGTAACCACGCATTTTCACAAATAGTCTTTTGTGGGGAGTGTGGAATTTAAGTCTGGCATAGAGATAGAGGTGGATATGTAAAAAATTGCAAAAGTGTAGCACCCTTTAGGTTTATAAAAGCCTATGGGGTATTTTTTAATTCTTGTAAATTATGTATGAATAGTTTGACTTTTAAAGCTTGAAAGATATACAATAAGGTTGACAATGTTGTCATTATGGTTGTTAAGGAGAATCAACATGATTAATGTAAATGAGTTGTTGAAGTTAGCAATTAAAGAAATAGAAAATCTTATAGGTAATGAAATATTTTTAGTGAAAGATTTATTTAAAGGGTAAGAGTGGAATAGGATACCTCGAAATGATAGATTGTTATTTGGAACCTTGTTCTTAAATTATGTAAATAAAATGAATTGTAAAATTTATGCCATAGAAAAGACCTCTTCCGGTCAGCAGAAGTATAAGGTGATGTTATGATTATAGAATGTACAAAGAAATTAGCAGAGGCAATGAAGATAAAGTTAAAGCCATATGATGCCACAAGCACAGATTCTTTTTATGGGTGGCATGCCAACTTATTTATGTTTGATAGAAGAAAAGGTATTCTTCTAATGAATAATAAGACTAGGTACTGCATTGTGCTTTATGGTGTAAAGATGGAGCATTTTAAAAAATTTGATAAGATCGTAATTGATGTGATCAAAGAAATCTTTTTAGCAGAAGGATTAGAGGCGGATATAGTAGATAGGTATATTGCTAAGTGTGGCGATGTAGATTATACAAAAACACATGATCGTAGTGTTTTAGGGCAAATGAAAGATTTTTATATAAGTATATCATGGCAAATAGAAGAGTATTTACCAAGTGAAAATATTAATCTTATTGAACTTAACAAATGGGTTAATAGTAACTTGATGTGTGGCTCTTTAAATTATGCCAATCCAATAGATTTACTAAGGGAAGAATTTGGGAGCATGGATTAAAAGGAAATTCCTTTTGGAGTGGAGCATACCCTCAAAGTATTGCAAAATGCAGAAGATATAATGAAAGGTGAAAATATCGGGGGAGGAAGAAAAAGAATTAATCAGTATTGTTGCCATATTGCATGATATTGGTGTTGTTGAAGCACAAGTTTATTTTGGATTAGGAAATTATAAGATACATCAGTTGCAATATTGTGCATTACATTATCTTATAATAGTTATTTAAATTAGGTTATAAATCATTAGTAAATATCTGTAAAGAAGAGAATTGAATGAATACTTCAAAACAGAAAATCACTACATTAATGTTTCAAGATGGTAATGCGGAAGAGGCAATGAATTTTTACATTTCACTATTTGATAATTCTGAAATAGTGAATATTACCCGCTATGGAGTAAATGAAGCTGGTAAAGAGGGGACTGTTGCATGCCATATTTTCATTGAATGGACAGGAATATATGTGCATAGACAGCCATATCAAGCATGAATTTACATTTACTCCTGCAATGTCTTTATATGTAACATGTGATACTGAAGAAGAGATCGATAAAGTGTTTGAAAAGCTTTCTGAAGGAGGTAAAATCTTAATGCCCCTTGGGTCTTATCCGTTTAGTGAAAGATTTGGTTGGGTAAATGATAAATACGGAGTCTCATGGCAATTAACTTTTGAAAAGAAATAATTGTAAGTTAGTTTGTATTCCTCAAAAAATATTCTATATAAGAAGGCTTAGGGCATTTTCCCCTATTTTTTTTGTGTTTTATGTTTGCAAAGACTAGGGACTTAAAATTAATGTACAGAATTTATTGTAAGATAGAAAAGGAGGAAAAAGGTTTCCTACTTAATCTACAACTAAATATTTTTATATTACCTTAGAGGTGATAGATATGAAAGAGCTAAATATAAGTAAATGTATTATTCAAAAAAGGAAAGAGAAAGAGATAACGCAGGAATAGTTGGCAGAATTACATATATCAAATAACTTTATTTGTAAATATATAAAAATAATATAATAAGTAGTTATTGAAGTTCCGTAACATTATTAATTTGTGTAATAAGTGTAATTTTTTACGTCTTAAAAGCTATAAGGTATCAATGCCTTATAGCTTTTATATCAGCCCATTACACTTATTTCCATTTACTTCTCAATACATGACTAGTATTACCTCATATAGGATAAATAAATTAAAAGTTATAAGTATATATTTTTTATAATATTCACTGCTAATTTAAAATCTAAGGTTATAAATTATTTCTAATAAGAAAATTAGAATACACAAAAATATTTACAGCCCCAAGTTGCCTATAGGGCAACTTTGTTCTTATAGTACTGAGCCACATACTCCAATACATTGGCCAGTGACCCATCCCATTTCATCTGAGCATAGATTAGCAACAACAGGTCCAATGTCAGAAGCTTCGCCCATTCTTCCTAATGCAGTTTGAGAAGCGATTATATCTTTTAAACTAGGATTTTTGATATAGGTATCTCCACTAAATTTGGTGTTAACGGCTCCTGGAGCTATAGTATTTGCTCTTATTCTTCTTGGTCCTAGTTCTTTAGCTAAATATCTAGTAAAAACTTCTACCGCACCTTTCGCAGAAGCATAAAGCCCGGAACCTGGAGATGTAGAACGAGTTAACATTGTGGAAGTGTTTATAATTCTACCTTCGTCAGCAATAAGTGGAATTAGTTTTTGTGTAAAAAAGAAAACTCCTTTAAAGTGTACATTAAATATTTTATCAAATTCTTCCTCCGTAACTTTTAAAATAAGTGTATGATTTGAAATTCCTGCATTATTAATTAAAAAATTAAAATGCTCTTGATTCCATTTATCACTTAAAACATCTGATAACTTAGATACAAAGGAATCAAAGGAAGATATATCACTTACATCAAGCTGAATAGCAGCAGCTTTACCACCATTTGCTTCAATTTCTTTTACAACTTCATCTGCCTTTTCTTTTTGATTATTGTAAGTGATAATTACATCTATTCCTTTTTTAGATAATGATATTGCAGAATCTCTACCAATTCCACGACTTCCACCTGTAACTAGTGCAATTTTACTATTATTGTTCATAAAAAACTCTCCTTTAAATACTTATTAATCATTTAGAAATTGATATCTCATTATTTATACCGCTACTTATATTTAAAATTATAATATTACCTTAGTCATTAATTTCTATTTACCTAAGCATGTATAAATCACTTGAAAATAAATTTCTTATAATTTATACTTATGTTAATACCTGGAGTTATATCTAGGTCAAGCTTTTTTAAGAATAAATTTTAAAGGGGATTTTAAAATTGACATATTCTATAAAAGATGTATCACAGATATTGGGGCTTTCTATATATACAATTCGTTTTTATGACAAAAAAGGGCTTTTACCATTTGTCTCAAGAAATAAATCAGGAAATAGAGAATTTACTGAATCAGATTTAAATTTATTTAAGGTAATTTGTTGTTTAAAGAATTCAGGAATGCAAATTAAAGATATTAAAAAATATATTGATTTCTGTATGGAAGGTGCCAGTACTATAGATGCACGAAAAAAAATACTTTTAGAACATCGTAAGGAAATTATGCAACAGATGGAGGAACTCAATAAAAATCTAGAAATAGTTGATTTTAAGATTGAAATATATGAGTCTCCTAATGCCATAGAAATTATTAATGAACAAAGAAAACAAGCTTATGAAGAAAAACGTGAGAATAAATTACTACAAACAGCAAAAGGTGGTAATATTTGTGGATAGTTACATATAATTATGGCATTTGGCAACGATTAATGATAAAGACAGCCATTTGAGTGTTACAAAATTATATTAGCTACTTTTGTGATAGGACATAAGTGAAAAAGTATACTTTAATGACAGTGAATTTCAATATCACAAAAACTTTATCTTTTGAGAATGTACTAGAGTAAAGACACTGTAGTTTTATTTTTTAAGATACTTTGATTGGATATTATAATCTTTCTGACCAATTATTAAAACATCTAATTCTAATTTTGGGGCAAGTTTCACCTTGATGGGTGATTTTCTATTTTTGAAACGTCTTAAATCTTAGTAAAATTTTTAAATTTAGAATTCTTGCTTGCTGTAAATTACTCTAAATAGCTACAACACACCATTATTTACAAACTACTTTGCAGTACAGAACACAAATGCTCCTACCAGGCCAAAACACACGACAAAATAAAAAATTGGTAAAGAAATCAACTTTTATCCACACTAAGAAGAAGTAATGAAGCAGATAATCAAAATCGTAGAGATATGCTTATAAACCACGGCCTTAGTAACCTTTCAATGATAATGGTTATGACGCTTAGGTTTACTAGCCCTATTGAAGCATCATGCTTTTGTTGACATTCGAGTATACTGTAATGTTACAATAAGTACATAGGAGGGAGATTTTATGGATACTTATTCTATCCATCAGGTGTCTAATTTGTCGCAAATGTCAAAAGACATATTGCGATACTATGATAAACTTGGCTTGATATGCCCTAAATGTTCAGAGAACAGATATCGGTATTATACTTAACAGGATATCCTTGATTTGCAATATACGGAGGTAATTTTCTGAAGCAGAGACTGTCATGGTTCAGAAAAAGGAGCCAACCGATATCTCTAAAATCGATACATTGGTCAAAGAAATATTTGAAGAATTAAGGAGTAATGGTAATGATGAATAGAATTTATTTTTTTACTGGAACCGGAAACAGCCTTAAAGTGGCTGAAGACATTGCTAAAGTGCTATCTAGTTGTGAATTGGTGGCCATTCATAGGGGCATGGACACTGAAATACCAGGTAATTTTGAACGGATAGGCTTTGTTTTTTCAGTATATTTTTGGGGATTACCTGCGATGGTCTCAGATTTCTTACGTAATGCTCATTTCTATGAGCAAGGTTCCACTTATTTTTTTGCCGTAGCGACCTATGCTGGTATGGTAGGCAACGCCATCCGAATGACCAGCACTTTGCTTCTTGAAAAAGGAGTTCACCTGAATAATAGCGCTGGAATCAGTATGAGTAAGCGTGTCGATAAAATTACTGAAGAATCGGATAAAAAGGTGCTATCAATCGCTAATAATGTAGAAAATAAGAAAACAAAAAAATACATTCCATTAATAGACTTATCTATGGAACATACCTGAGCAGTATTGGCCGTATCCATACAACCGACAATGAATTCAATGTAAATAATAACTGTATTTCCTGCGGGATATGTAGAGATGTATGCCCGGCTAGGAATATTACTTTGGAGTCCGGTCGACTGTTATTTCATCATCAGTGTGAAAGTTGCCTTGCCTGTATTCAACACTGTCCAAAGAGGGCACTCAATTACAAAGATAAGACTCAAGGCCGCAGGCGATATATACATCCTCAAGTTGGGCATAAAAAGATCATGCAGTATTACAAATGAAAAATTAGTTGGATTTATAATGCTCTTGATTTATGGTAAAAACGATATATACTCCAAGTATTCTCCTTTTAGTTTCTTTATCAACGGTGGAACAACAATAGATGAAAATATAGGAGAGTTTAAATATAATGAAATACTAATAGGTAATTTAATGAAAGGATTTAGTAGTAAATGTTTGAAGAAGACTATATTATTAGAATTATAAAAGCAGGAGTAAAAACAGCAGTTGCTCTTTTTGCAGGAAAAGATGCCGTGAAAAGTGATATTGATATAAAAAATTATAATATGACTCTTTCAGAAGATGAAGTGTTAGGATTTATGATAAAAAAATATATAAGCCAGGGCAAAATTAACGAAGCCGAAAATATTCTATTTGAAGTTATAGAATTTAGTAAAACTAAAAAAAATTTAGAAACTGCATTATTCTTCTATAAAGAACTTAGCAAGTGGGATGAGACTAAACTTTTTAAATGTAATTTTTCAAAACTTGAGATCGAACAAGGATTAAAAGATGTAAGAAAGTTATATGAAAAAGATTAGTTATTTAGATTCAGCAGCTGTTCAAACATACTGTATTCCAATAAGCTTTACAAGAACTAATTTTTGAGAGTTCTTTTTCAGATTCATGATAAAAAGAGTTATTGGTTTGTTTAAAATAGCAATATTGTTCTATATTTTCATAAGTAACAATTGATATACTTTATAAAAACTCAGAGGGGAAAATAGTATGTCAAAATTACTTGTTTTAGATATATTTTATGCATTAATAGCTGATGCAGTTTGGGGACTTGCCTATGTGATTCCCAATTTACTACCTAACTATACTGCTGTTGAAATAACATTCGGAAGATATTTTGTTTATGGTATTTTTTCAGTGGTTATGCTACTTTTTCAAAAACAAAGAAGTCATAAAATTATGAATACTAGTGTGTTGAAAAATGCTTTTCTTTTTTCATTTTGCGGTAATATAGGGTATTATTTCTTTCTTGTTTTGTCGATTAAATTAACAGGATCTGCAATTGCCACATTAATTATTGGAATGTTGCCAATTACAACTTCATTATATGGTAATTTTATAAATCATGAATTTTCTTTTAAAAAATTAATTGGGCCAGTTTTTATTGTTATTATAGGTATTTTAATATTGAATTATGCATTATTGAACGGATCTACGGATAGGTTTAATATATATGGTGTAATATACGGTTTAATTGCATTATGTCTTTGGACATGGTATGCAGTTTTTAATGCACGCTTTTTAAAAGAAAATGGTGAAATCACATCACAAATGTGGTCTACAATTACCGGTGTTACTACTTTATGTCTAATTCCTTTTTTTATATTAATGATTAAAGTAATAATACCAGATTCAATTGTGTTATTTAAACTTATAAACTATGGTAATATTGTTTTTAAATTTTGGTGTACAGCTGTAATCCTAGGCATTGTTGTTTCATGGGTGGGAACTGTTTTTTGGAATAGGGCATCTAATGTTTTACCTATGTCTTTAGCAGGTCAAATCACTGTTGGAGAAACGGTTTTTGGATTAATGTATTCTTTTATTATTAAAGGCCGATTACCCCACGTTATTGAATTAATAAGTATAATAATAATAATAACAGGTATTTTATATTATATTCAGACAATAAATTGTTTAAATGGAGATGATGAAAAATATAATGTTGAAGATGAAAAATCACGTTGAGTATATCCTACGCCAAGATATGAGAGATATGGAGGTTTTAAAGGCTTCTTATACAACCCAGACATTTTCTCGCCATTGGCACGAAAATTTTGGTATTGGAATCATAGAGAATGGAGTAGAAACCTTTGACTATAATAAGGAAAAGTGTTATGCTCCAAAAAGTAGTATAGTATTAATGAATCCAGGAATTATACACACAGGTCAAGCTGTTAATCAAGAGAAAGGATGGCGTTATTGGATTATGTACCCTTCTCCAATTCTTTTACAGGAAATTATAAAACAGATAGATAAAAGATGTTCTTACATACCATATTTCCCTAAAGCAGTAGTTTCAGATACTTACTGTGAAAAAAGTTTATACAGAATGTTTCAATTATTATTGGATAGATCATCTTCTCTGCTTGAATGTCAAACCAGCTTTTTTACAACAATGAGTAAAGTTTTAAAGCATCATGCCAAATTTTCTTATGAAGAGAAAAAAATAAACTGGAATTATAAGGTTGCAGATGATATACGAGAATATATAGATAATAATTACAATAAAAATATTTCTTTGAATGAATTATCTATAGTGTCAAATATGAGTAAATTTAACTTACTCAGAGTTTTTGAAAAAAAATGGGGAGTTCCTCCTCATATGTACCAAATAGTTGTTCGTATACAAAAATCTAAGAATTTACTAATTAAAGGATATCCAATAGTATCTACAGCATTAAAAATTGGATTTGCAGATCAGAGTCACTTTACGCGTCATTTTAAACGTGTTGTTGGTATAACTCCTTATAAATATCAAACTCAATTAATAAATAATTATATACAGCGTATACATGGATGATAATATTAGGAGCATATTGATAACCATTTTTATATGTGTTATACTAAAACAAATATTTGGAAAAGAGGTACGAGAATGTTTATTGTTAAAATGAGACTCCGTTATTTAGTTTAATACAAATAACTAAATAAAAGATAAGATAAAAAAAGCCCGCAGCTTTAGGCTTATTTGTTATACCTTGCTTTCGGATTCTTACAATGAACACTCACACACTTCTATCATATCCTACTACAGATATTAAGTGTGACTGCCTTGGTGTAGTTTTTGATGTCCTATATTTTCTATAGAGATATAAGGGTAGCAGATGGATTATGTTCATTTGCAGCCCTTTTTACGTTGAAGGGTCATTTTCAAGAATTCACATCGAATTAATAAATGAGGTGAATTTGAGAATGTGTGTATACAAAATATTAAGAAAAAAGATAGAATTAGAGAATTTATACAGAATAATAAGAGTTTCTTTAAATGTTTTGTATATTCAAAGGAGGAACATTTATGTATTATATATTTATATAATCCTTCCTGCTTAAATCGCAGGGTTTTCCCTGCGAACAGGTAAATGAAAACGTGCGATTTTAGACAGGAGGAAGGAAAATGGAATTAATAATAAAAGCAAGAGATCTTCGTGTAGAATACACAGGGTGTAATGTTTTAGATATAGATGAATTAGAATTATATAATTATGACCGTATAGGACTGGTTGGAACAAAAGGTGTTGCTAAGAAAAACAATTCTGAAAGAGGTGGACGTTTGGCCCATCAGAAAACAATGGGAAGTAAGCAAAAAACATTGTATAATTCTGCTAAGTCTATGGAACATAAGATTGCAGCTTTGGGAGATATGAAAGCTCCAGAAGACATTCGAAAGATTCGTTTCAGGCAGAGTAAAGCATTGGAACTTCATAATCCATATCCGATTAGTGGGACGGAAATTAGTAAAAGGTTTGGGGATAAAGTATTGTTTGAAAAGGCAGCTTTTAGTATACCACTTGGAGCAAAGGTGGCACTGACTGGTGGTAATGGTGCAGGAAAAACAACTTTAATCCAAATGATCTTAAACCATGAAGATGGTATTTCCATTTCACCTAAGGCTGAAATAGGTTACTTTGCCCAAAATGGTTATAAATACAATCGTAATCAAGAAGTTATGGAATTTATGCAGGAGGATTGTGATTATAATGTGTCAGAAATCCGTTCAGTGCTGGCCTCTATGGGTTTTGCACAAAATAATATCTTCAAAAGGTTACTCTCTGTTTTAAGTGGTGGAGAAATTATTAAATTGTTGCTGGCTAAGATGTTAATGGGGAGGTATAATATCTTGTTAATGGACGAACCGAGCAACTTCCTTGACTTACCAAGTTTAGAGGCCTTGGAGATGTTGATGAAAGAATATGCTGGAACCATTATGTTTATCACTCATGACAAAAGACTTCTTGATAATGTAGCTGATGTGGTCTATGAAATTAAAAATAGAAAATTTAATAGAGTCCGATAAATTATTCTATCTGCATATATCAGAGATCAAAAATGAGCAATTATTGCTGCCAACTCAACTGTAGCAAAAAATATTGAACCTTATACAATTTATGGTGGGAATCCAGCTAAATTTATTAAGAAACGTTTCAGTAGTGAAATGATTGAATTGCTGTTAAAGCTTCAATGGTGGAATTGGGATGAGCAAAAGATATTTGATAATCTTGAACTATTATTTTCTGTTAATGATATTGCTGCAGTAAAAAGGTTGTTGGAGATTTAAAAGTTATGGAGTAGATTATAAAAAAGAAAGGGTGAACAAATATGGTTTCATCAGGATTAACATTTGGGATTTACCCGCTAAGCGTGGCTGGTACGCCTTTTGGTTTGGCCGCTGGACCTAAAGATGACTACGAGAAAATTCGATACGCTCTCCGAGACCTTCGAGGTGAGTCTAAAAAGTTGTCTCCAAGAAACTATCTAATTTATACAAAGGCGTGGGAATCAAAAATGTTATCAAATGCGGATCACTATCTTGAGGCAAGCTTATTAGGGGACTTGGTAATAGGATGTGGTGATTGGACACAGCATCAGGAACCGGTAATAGAACTTAATAATTGGCTGGATTTTATTCGAAAAGTCATTAACAAATACGGTTCTCACTTGGCTTCTCTTCAAATTACCAACGAACCCAATTTGTTCTTTATGGAAGGTTCAAAGCCTTATATAATGCAAGCTCTTATTGAAGGAGTAATTGCGGCAAAAAAAGAAAGCAGGATACTCAACCTACCTATAAAGATTGGATTCGGCTCAGTACCGGAAAGTCCTGCAGCTATACCTGATTTTTGGAAAAATCTCGCTAAGGCAGGAAGTGGCATATTTATCGATTCTGTGGATTTTGTGGGGCATAATTTTTATGTGGATGTATTCGAAGAACAACCGCTTGATTTAAAAGAAATACCTGCTTTGATAGAGCATACACTCCGAAATCTAAGGGAAAAAGATCTTGTTACAGCAGGCATACCAGTTTCAGTCCCTATACGGATTACAGAAAATGGATGGCCTACGGGAAAGAATCCTGTTGCTAATATAGAAAGGTCATACGAGAATCAGGAAAAAGTTCTTGAAACGATTATCCGAACCATTTATAATTTGCGTCAAGAATTCAATATTTCTCATTACGAACTCTTTGGACTCAGAGATGCAGATAGCTCGAAAGAGGATCTTTTCCATCAATATGGCATTATGAAGGATGATTATTCGCCAAAACCAGCCTACTACACATTCAAGAAATTAGTACAAGAGCTGGGTAACTGAGATAAGCAAAATTAGAGGAGGATATATTATGAAAATTTCAAAGAAAGATGCGTTGATATGGTTTGAATTTTTTTCAATATTGCCTGAGGAAGAGGAAATTATGACAAAACAACAAGAAATCATTTACTCTACCTTTGCGCAAATTGAGGCAGCCATCGATGATAGAAATGATATGTTAATGTCCCAAATTAAAAGTTTGAAAACTTTGGAGAATAGAACTTTTTTTGTGGGAAATGAAAGTAAATTCCCCAAAGGATGTCGTTCTTGTTTGGTAGGCACTGGTTTGAGTGCAATTAGGAAAACGAACAAATGTAACATAGAGTGTAAGTTCTGTTATAATTATGGAGAACTACAAGATATTCCTCCAATTGGCGAAGGTATGTGGGAAATAGGAGGCACAAAATTTTATGATAAGGATATTGATTTACTTCTTTCTATCCAGCAGAAACCTACTGGCATTTCCTACGTTTATTTAGAGCCATTCATGGAAATTGAAAAATACTATTCGGTAATAAAGAAATTTAGTGATGCTCAAGTTCATCAACATCTATATACAAATGGCATTTTAGCTAGGTCAGAGACATTGAAAGCATTAGGTGAAGCCGGTCTTAACGAGATACGTTTCAACCTGGGTGCTTCTAAGTGTTCAGACAAAGTGATTGAAAATATCGGAATAGCGAAAAAATATATTAAAAATGTAGGTATTGAAACTCCAATGACTCCTGAGTTTTTCGAAACTTTTTTTAAGAAAAAGCAAGCTATCTTAGAGACAAAGGTTGATTTTATCAATTGTGCAGAATTACATTTAAATGAGAATAACATAGACAATTATTATGGAGAAAATATGTATATTTCTAGACATGGCTATATATCTCCAATTTGGAGTAGGGAATTAACTCTGGAATTCATGAAAATAGCCGATGAAGAAAAGTGGGATTTAGTAGTTCATGATTGCTCAAACTATACAAAATTTGCTAGAGATTTAAATTTGAGCAGCAAAGAGGGTAAGTGGTTCGGAGCCAGTAATTATGCCTGTGAGTTTTCCAGGATTCCATACGAAGTGTTTTTACCAATACTACGTGATGACAATTTCAAATTTTTAAGTGAAGAAGAATTGCCTGACGGTTATAAGCCAGGAGAGATGATTTTTTAGGAGGTCTTGTCATTTTGTTTTCCTTAAAAAAGCCAGAGCTTAGGGCATTTTGCCCTATTTTTTTTGTGTGCTTTATGTTTGCATGGACTAGGGTTTTGGGGTATTTTTTGTTCAGAGGGGATAACGCTTTTTCACCATTTGATAAATATGGAAGGTAAGTCAGTGAGAATTTTAAGAATTGTATAGAACATTGAAAGGTTAGGAGTGGTAAAAGCCATTCCTTTTTTTATTATCTTGAAGGGAAAGAAACTTCTACGTAGAGAAAATTTACTTTAGCTAAATAGTTTAGAAATTTTTTAATGAATTTTATCTTTATGAGATGGTTGAAGCATTTAAAATAAATATTTTTAAAAAAATATTTATTTTAAATGATAGAAAGCTGTAGAAAAATTTGTATTAGTATATGAAAGCGCTTTTAGAAACTATTTGATATAATACAATTCAAGTGTAAAGATAAAGAAATAATTAGGAGGGAAAAATGCATATAAATGGGGACAACTTTATTGAAGAATTACAAAATAGGAATTCGAAGGCTTTAGAGTATGTTTTTGATAATTACTACAATTATATATATAAAATAGTATTTTCAGTATTTGGCTCAGAGGAGTATTCTACATATATAGATGAATGCATAAACGATATATTTATGTGCCTCTGGAATAATATAGACAAGTTTCATAAAGAAAAGGGGAGTTTTAAATACTGGTTTAAAGCAGTAGCAAAATATAAGTCTATAAATTGTAGGAAAAAGATTATTAAAGATACTAACGTAAACTCTATAGAGAAGTATATCTTTGAATCCAAGGAATAAGTAGAAGATTTAATTGTGTCAAAGGAAAGCAAAGCTGAGGTCATAAAAGCTATAAAAGAATTAAAGGATATAGATAGGAAAATTTTTATAAGGAGATATTTAATACAAGAAGATATAGTTGATATAGCAAGTTCTTTAGGAATAAGCAGGAGTATAGTGGATAATAGACTTTCTAGAGGTAGAAAAGTTTTGAAGGAAAAGCTTAATTTTTTAAGGAAAGGAGATTGTATGAATGAATAGAGATATATTTGATGAAAAAGACATACTTCAGTTATTCAATTATATGGATGCTGAGGATAGAGAAGAAGATGATACGGATTTTAAGATAGACGATTTGAGAAAGAAAAGATTAAGAAGAAATTTGCTGAAACAGGTTAAAGATAAAAATAGTATAAAAAAATTTAAATATAAAGCAGCAGCTGCCGTGATAATAGCTGTGATATCAATTGGTGTGACAATTCCCGCCCTTGCAAAAAATATTTCAGTTTTAAAATCTATAATTGAAGCTTTAGACGGTATAGGCAGTGACTATGGAGAATATGAAAAGTACTCTAAAGTAGTAAATAAAAGTATAACTGATAATGGACTGACTTTCACTATAAATGAAGTGCTCTGTGATGAAAGCAGTTTAGTAATAGGTTATACCATAAAAAGTGAAGGACATATAAACAGAATTGTTAAAAGTGGAAAAGATATTATTGAAGCCCAAGGAAAAAATGAAAATTTCATGCCTTTCGCACTGATAAGGTCCTTAAAAATAGATGGAAAGCCAGTTACTAGCAGTTCTTCAGGTGAAATTGGTAAATACTTAGATGACCATACTTATATAAATTCAGAAACTATGGATATAGGAAATAAAAATCTTCCATCTGTTTTTAATGTGGATTTAGATATAAAGGATATATATGGTGTAAAAGGAAACTGGAGTTTTAAATTTAGTGTTTTAAAAGATGAAATACTTAAAAATACTAAAGTATTCAAACCTAATACCACAGTAAAATTCCCATATGGTTATGTTAATGTGGAAAAAGTAAATTTTACACCTATAAATACCTCTATAGATGCTACTATTAAATATAACAAAGAGTATATAAATTCAACAAAGTTAGAAGAAGAAGGTGGAGAGTTTAATTGGCTTGTTTTTGATGATAAAGGTAATGAAATTACAGAGAAGGGTGGTTCGGGTAATGCAGTAGGTTCGCTTTCAAGTAATTTCTGGGAGGAATTTAGATTTGTTAGTTTAAAGAATATTCCTCGGTATTTGACTGTTATACCATATAGAACTAATTATAATACCGATGATTATAAAAAATATAAAAATGCCCATGGCTCAATATATATACCTCCGATATGTAAAGATATAAATGGAATTTACCCCATAGAACTTTCTCAGGGAAAGGTAGGTAAGCTTATAATTAAAGAAATAAGAATCAGACAGGATAAAACTGTGGTTAAATATGCAGTGGAAGGGGATGCTCCATTTTTACAGGCAAAAGACTTAGGTATTCTAGATGATAAAGGCAATGCAGTTAAGAATAAGGATGAAAATTTTAATGTAAAAAAAGATAAAAATAATCTCAATGATTATATTATGGAATTTGAACCTTTAGATAAGAATACAAAATATAAAATAGTAACTACTGATTTAGGTGATTGTGAAATAAGAAATGACTTGAAATTCAGAATAGATCTTGGTAATAAATAATAGAGATTAAAAACTCATTTATGCTTTAGAGTATGGGTGGGTTTTTAAATATTATAAAGTACAATCTCAAAGAAAAGTTCATATTTAATACTTTAACATTGTAGAAATTTTATAATATAAGAAATAGACAATACATTGACTAAATGTAGGGTCTATAGATTATATAATTTTATGGAGGAGATCTTTAGTATGGATTATAGTAAAGGATTTTACCGAAGAAGAAGTAGAAACTCTATGGAAATTATTAATTAAACTATATTGTTTTGATGGTGTATAGATGGATGGATTCGAAGAAAATGTTGAAATTCCAAATATTGATATGGATGAAGAAGTAAAAGTGGGAATAGAAAAGTTTTTAAAGAGAAGAAATGTTAAGTTTAGTTGACAAATTTCCATCTTCATTTGGTAGAAAACAATTTTTATTTTAAGTATACTGTATCTACAAGTTCACTTGAAATAAAAGAGAGGCTGGTAATTATTATGTTGTTAGGTGAAAAATTATTAGATTTGCGTAAAAAGGAAGGTTTATCTCAGGAAGATGTTGCTGATAAATTAGGTGTATCCAGGCAAACAGTGAGCAAATGGGAAACTGGTCAAACAGTTCCAGAGTTAGCTAAAGTAAAATTACTAAGTCAATTGTATAATATAAGTTATGATTATCTTATTAGTGGAAGTCATTTTGGTGGAGATGTCACAAGCATTGAAATGATAGTTGATGAAATTGACTGGACCGGTGCGTGGAGCAAAAAATATCCAATCTTAGCATCTTATCAAGATATACAAGGAATAAATACCTATTGTGATAAAATATCCAAGTTATATGACGATTGTAAAAATGAGTTCGACTTTAATGATATGGATACTGTTTTAGTTTTGAAAGATATTCTTTATCAAAAATACGAAATGGTAAAAAAGAAAAGTAAGTAATAATTTATGGTATAATATTTACAAATGTTATTATGGTTTTGTAATTTAATGCATATCTTTACTAGATTAGAGATAAAAACACAGTTTTGGTTGGTAGTCCAAACCTGTCTATATTGTTATAGATAGAAGTAACCTTCCCTCCTGGGGTCGTCCATTCTCTATGTTAAATTTTATTTTACAGGAGGAAATTTCAAATGGAAGTAAGTATTAAGTTCACTGTATTTTTTGAAGATATATTTTGGGTAGGTGTTTTTGAAAAAGTATCCTTCAATAAATATGAAGTTTCAAAGGTTGTATTTGGTTCTGAACCAAAAGATTATGAAGTATATGATTTTATATTAAAGCACTTTTGTGATTTGAAATTTGGTAATTCTTTATTAATTGATGAGCCTAGAGACAAAAAAATAAATCCTAAAAGGCTTCAAAGAGAAATCAAAACACAAACACAAACTAATGGCATAGGAACGAAAGCACAACTTGCCATGAAATTGCAATATGAAGAAAACAAAGCAGAAAGAAGAAAAAGTTTTAAACAGAAAAATGATAAAGAAAAAGAGTTTAAGTTTCAATTACATCAACGTAAAAAGAAAGAAAAACATAAAGGACATTAATTTGTAATGCTAAAAGGCAGCCCTAGTGCTGCCTTAACTATGTTAATGCAGTAAGTAATGAGCCTTTAGATTGTAGGTAGTGGAATTATAGTTTTCATAATAAAACGAATTGGTTAAAAAGTTTTAAAGTAATTTAAATTCCCTGAAATTTCATGATATACTAGAATCAGTTATGAATGAATTGTAGAAATATTCAATATTAGGAAAGAGAGAGTTATATGGAGAGTGATTATGTAACTATTATTATTACAGTCGTTAATTTTATTGTATTATTTTCAATTATAATAGTCGTATATAAATCAATACGAGGATTTAAAAATTTCATTAATAGAAATAAAGAGATGAATAAAAAGATAGATATTATTTTAGACAAATTAGAAAATAAAGGAAATAGTTGATGCTACTAATTTAAGTATGTAATTATTTTTATTTCGGACTACTATTATTGCCTATATTACCTAGCGGAAGTACATATACGGGTATTGATATTAGCAAAATACTTTTAGGTGAAGCAGAAAATATTTTTGCCAACTCAGGATACTAATGTTAATAGTAAAGTTATAATGCCTTATATGCTTACTTGTTTAGGTGTTTTTCAAGTTTTCAATTGGTTACACTTTTACAAGGAAGGTAAAAAGACAGATGGTATCCCGTTGATTTTATTAAGTATATTTACTTTTGGTGTTGTCATCAAAATTATGATGCTATAATCAAGTTCGATAATTGTAAACAATTCTCTTATATGATTTATCATGGTAAGAATGCTCAATTTTTAATAGACAGAGAACAACTGGCATTTTCAATTCGTGTGCTAATGCTAATATCTATATTTGATTTGCAGCTTTAGGCAATTTTTTTTGCAGTAACGGTCTAGAGAAATTAGACATTTTTGATGATAATATTCCTAAAGGCATTATCAAATATAATTATGAAAAGGAATGATATATTATGGAATATTCACAATTTGGGAGAACAGACATGAGAGTGTCCAGATTTGGACTTGGGTGTATGCGCTTTCCATCCGATGAAAAAGAAGCAATTGAGATGGTACGTTATGCCATAGATAACGGGGTGAATTATCTCGATACGGCGTTTATTTATAAAAACAGCGAGATTATTACAGGAAAAGCATTAGAGGATGGTTATAGAAACAAAACTTATATAGCTACCAAAAGTCCTATTTGGAATGTAAGCAAACATGAGGACTTTGAAAAATATCTGGACGAAGAATTGGGACGACTAGGGACAGATCATATAGATGTATACCTACTTCATAATATGAACCACGGTAATTGGGAGAAGGTTAAGAGATTTGATGGACTTACTTTCTTAGATAAAATGGTGCAAAAAGGAAAGATAGTCCATAAGGCTTTTTCTATTCACAATACCTTAAATGCCTTCAAAGAAATTGTAGACTCCTTTGATTGGGAAATGTTTCAAATACAGCTAAATATATTAGATGTGAAGCAGCAAGTGGGTGTAGAGGGGCTGAAATATGGTGCGGCTAAAGGTTTAGCTGCTGTTATAATGGAACCTCTCAGAGGAGGCTGCATTCTTAATTATGCTCCCAAGGAAGTACAGGATTTATTGAGTAAGTATCCTGAAAAGCGTTCCTTGGCAGAATGGTGTTTCAGGTGGCTTTACAACATGCCTGAGGTATCCTTAATCTTGAGTGGCACAGGTTCTTTGGATCAGTTAAAGGATAATCTGAAAATCTTCGAACAAGCGGCCACCAATGTTATGTCAGAAGAGGATTTAAATTTGATTAATAACATTCGTGAGGCTTATGAAGCAAAAAGGAGCATTGGCTGCACGCACCGGCTGCGAATACTGTATGCCGTGTCCCAAAGGCGTGGCGATTCCTGAAATATTCAGGCTCTATAACAGTCAGCAGTTAATGGAATCACATGTGATAGATAAAGCAGTATACCAAAGCAATCTGCTTCCTGCGGGCTCTGGTGCAGATCAATGCGTATCTTGCGGGATCTGTATGAAACACTGCCCGCAGAATTTAAACATTCCGCAATTATTAAGAAATGTTCATGAGGAATTCATGCAATATACTTACCCAGCACGAAAATAATTACCAAAAGGGGAGAGAAAAATGAAAATTGCTATTTAAGGTGGAGTGTTTCACTTTGAATGGCTTTTCATTTTACGAATTATTTTACCAATTTCTATTGACATGGAGTTAACTCAAAGTTGTAATCTTATTTTAATTAGATATAAAAACAATAACTGGATGGGAACTTTATAGGATTATTTTTAGCTATGTTAACATTGGAATGGAGGTATATTCAAGTGTTATTTAAGCAGATATATTATTTTGTTAAAGTAGTGGATTGTAATAGCTTTACAGAAGCAGCAGAAGAATGTTTTATATCGCAATCTGCTATATCTCAACAGATTCAGGCATTGGAAGCTGATTTAGGAGTAGAACTGATTGTTAGGGAAAACAGAAAATTCTCATTAACACCTGCGGGTGAGCATTTTTACAGACATAGTCTGCTTTTACTTGACGAAGTTGATAGATTAAAGCAAGAAACGCATCATATTGCAAGAAACAGGGACAATATAGTCAGCATAGGCTATTGCAAGTCATATGGTTTGCAAGAATTGCAGCAGGCAATAGCAGTATTTTCTGAAAAATATTCAAACATAGATATTCAGATAATAAATGGAAATCATGAAGAACTATATCAGTATTTAAAAAATGGATACGTGAGTCTGGTAATAAATGACCAGAGGCGTGCACTATCGGATGAATATGTCAATTATCATTTATGCACTGCTTATAGCTACGTAGAAGTTGCTGGCAGAAGTACTTTAAGTAATTTTGAAGCAATAGCTATAGAAGAACTAAAGCGAGTTCCCTGCATCCTTGTTGCATCTAAGGAGCAGCAGGAAAATGAGAGGGAATACTATAAAAATACTCTCGGATTTGCTGGAAATTTTCTATTCGTAGAAAACTTGGAAGAAGGGAGGCTTTTGGTAGCTGGGAATAAAGGATTCTTGCCTGTTGAGGGTAGTAACAGACTTATGCAGGCAGGAATAGCAATAAAACGACTGCCACTGTTTCGAAGTGGAAATCAGATACAACGTAATTACTTTGCTTTCTGGAAAAAAGATAAAGATCTAGATTTGATTAGAGAATTTGCAGATATTCTACGCACTATTTTTCAGAGAAGCAAGATGGAATGATTTCGGATAAGTATTACTTATGGATTAGATTAGAAAGTGAAATTGCTCTTTTAATGGCTAAAAGATATCATAAAAGTACAAAAGAAAAGGGAGCAGTTAAAAATGGAAACAACTTTAGCAAAAAAGCGATTTTTTTCTAATCGTGATTTATTTACGTTATTTTTACCGCTGATAATAGAGCAGGGACTTGAATATACTGTTGGAATGGCAGCGTCCATGATGGTAGCACAAGTTGGGGAGTCGGCTGTATCAGGGGTGTCACTAGTAGATTTTGTTATGGCACTAATCATTAGTATATTTGCAGCATTGGCAACAGGAGGATCCGTAATTGCAGGACAGTATCTTGGGCGTAAAGATAATGTGAACGCAACAAAGGCAGCAAATCAACTCGTTAAATGTGCACTATCATTATCGATAGTAATAACTATATTACTATATCTTTTTAAACCGCTGATACTAAATCATTTATTTGGATCTATTACAAAAGAAGTATCGGATGCAGCAAATTATTATTTTATGATAGTAGCAATATCAGTTCCGTTTTTAGCTTTATATAATGCAGGTGCTGCGATTTTTCGTACTATGGGTAATGCTAAGTTACCAATGAAAATTATGCTGGTTATGAATATCATAAATGTGGCAGGAAATGTATTATTAGTATCAGGATTTCATCTGGGGGTGGAAGGTGTTGCAATTCCTACATTGGTATCAAGAATTGGTGCAGCTCTAATTATTCTTCTTCTGGCACATAAAAAGGATTGTGAGCTTAGAATTACAAACTTTTTCACTGAAAAATTTCATAAGGTGATGTTAAAAAGAATTTTAAACATTGGAGCGCCTTTTGGTTTTGAAAATGGGATGTTTTATCTCGGAAGGCTGATTGTATTAAGTGTTGTTTCAATGTTTGGAACCGCATCAATTGCAGCTAATTCTGTTGCTGGAACTATTGTTATGTTTGAAGTGCTGCCGGGTATGGCAATAAATTTGGGGCTTTCCGTTATTATATCCAGATGTGTTGGAGCTGGAGATTTTGAACAGGCAAAGTACTATAAGAGAAAAGTGAGAATTATCATTCATATAGGATTTATTCTTAGTTCTACGATAGTATTGCTTCTAATGCCACTGATTATGCATGTTTATAATCTTTCAGCAGAAGCAACGTCTATGGCATGGAAGATTGTCATTGCACATGCAGTTTTGATGATTTTAATTTGGCCATCTGGGTATGTGTTACCCATTGTATTCAGAGGAGCTGGAGATGCAAAATTTCCAATGGTAGTCAGCATTTTATCTATGATTTTTTGCAGAATTGCATTGTCTTATGTATTTGCAATAGGATTTCATATGGGGATGCTAGGCACTTGGGTCGCTATGTTTGTAGACTGGGTGATAAAATCAGTAATTTATGAATGGCATTATAAAAATGATAAGTGGACCAAGTTTAAAGTCATCTGATATTGCTGTTATCAGGTATGCGAAAGATATAATAAACCAGTAATTGTGATGGAACCAGTAAAAGGAGGAGGACTTGCCACTCTACCAGTGGTATGCCCACAGCATTTGAAAATTAGAGGTTATTTGGAAGATGTCAGTACAATATTTGATAAAAGGAGTTGAAAATTATGAAAGTAATAGCGATTAACGGGAGCCCACGAATTGGAGGCAATTCAGATGTATTATGCAGTCAGTTTTTAAAAGGTGCAAAAGAGGCAGGATGTGAAACAGAAAAAGTCAATCTTGTGGAAATTAAACTAAATCCTTGTTTAGCCTGCTATGCATGTGGAAAAACGGGAAAATGTATGCAAAATGATGGAATGGAAGAGACTTTAGATAAGTTAATACAGTCAGATGTTATTCTTCTTGCAACTCCGGTATATTTCTACTCCATGGATGCGCAGATGAAGATGTTTATTGATCGTTGTTTACCAAGATATCAGGAAATTAAAGATAAGGATTTTTATTTTGCAGTAGCCGCTGCTGATCCTGTTCATGAAGCAATGGATGCTACCCTTGCTGGATTTAGAGGCTATATAGCATGTCTGCCAGGATCAAAAGAAAAAGGTGTGTTTTATGGAACGGGGGCATGGGAAAAGGGAGATATCTTAGGACTTCCAGTTATGCAGCAGGTATATGAAGCTGGTAAAAATCTAAAGGACAATTAAAGAAAATGAATGGAGGTATTTTAACATGAGTGAAACTACAGATTTAAGTAAAGGTGCGATCTTTCCCATAGGGGAACCTCTACCAGAAAAGTTTAATAAGTTTTTTGTTGGAAAGGCATATTTAAACATGCTGACCACTACAGGTGTAGGGGTCGGAAACGTGACATTTGAACCAGGATGTCGTAATAACTGGCATATCCATCACCAGGGTGGGCAGATTCTTCTCGTGACAGGTGGCAGAGGCTACTATCAGGCATGGGGAGAAGAAGCAAAAGAATTAAAGCCAGGAGATATAGTAAATATTCCGGCAGATGTGAAACACTGGCATGGTGCTGCACCGGATAGTTGGTTTGCACATCTGGCTATTGAAGTGCCGGCAGAAGGCGCAAGCAATGAATGGTTAGAAGGGGTGACAGATGAAGTATACAGTAAATTAAGATAAAACAGGAGGTATTATGCAAAATGGCAAAAGAATTAATTGTATATTTTTCGAGGAAAGGTAATAACTATGTTAATAGTTCCATATTACCGGTTATTGGAGTCTCTATATATTAATATTTTTCAAACATTTCTCTAACAAAACTTAAATAGTGCTAAGGCATTATAAGAATAGAAAATCAAACAATGAAAAAACTATTGAAAAGGAGCATTATTTATGAAGGAGTTAAAGAACAATGAAAACAAATCTATTATGAAAGCATTAGTTTATTATGGAATTAGGGACGTTAAATTAGAGGAAAAAGAAATTCCCTTCTGTGGTCCTAATGATGTAATTGTTAGAAATGTTAGAGCAGGTATATGCGGTACAGACGTTACGGGATACTTTTATGGCGGAGAAAAAGTTGCAATTTATCCGGGGCGTGAATTTGGACATGAAATGGTGGGATATATATATGAAAAGGGCGAAAATGTAAAAGATGTGGAGATCGGCGCAAGAGTGTTTGTAGACCCTGCAACGTGTACATCTGATCCATATGAAGCTGACATGGCAGGTGCATTTTCGCAGTATGTGATAGTTGAAAACGCAAGGGTTGGATATAACCTTTACATTCTACCTGATAGCCTTTCTTATGATGATGCTGTTCTGATAGAACCTTTTAGTGTTGGCACTCATGGAAAAAATACAGCAAAAACAATGCCTAATGAAAATGTATTAATTATTGGTGCAGGAACAATTGGTTTAAGTGTATTATGCAGTCTTATTGCACAAGGAAACAAAAAAATTGTTGTGCTGGACAAAGATGATGCAAGAATTAAAACTGTTGAAAAACTAGGAGGAATCGGCTTTAACACACAGAACGGCTCTGATAATGTTAATAAATTCCTTGAAAATTATTTTGGCATTCTTAAAAATAAAAATCATCGTATCAGCAATGAAAATGGTCAAATGATAGTTACAGAAAATTCAGTAGTTGATATCGATGTTATTATTGATTGTGCAGGAATCAAGGATTATGTTGATGAATTTATGAAACATGCAAAGCAGTATTCTAGGTATACTTGTATAGCATTGCATAAGCAGCCTATTCCTATTAGTTTTCATGAATTAATGAGCACTCAGTGTGTATTAATGGGTTCTCGTGGTTATGCAAGTTGTGACATTGAGGAAGTAATATTTAACCTTGATAAGAAAAAATCAAAAATTTCAGAAATTATTACCCATAAATTTTCTTTAGAAGATGCTGAAAAAGCTTTTGAAATTGCAGCGGATCCTACTCATGCAATTAAGGTTGTGTTGGATTTAGAATAGATATTATCTTTCCATATAAATTTATGGCGGCTTTAGTCCAGTGCTTGATTAATATAATAATTTTAGGTAGCTTGCTTATTGGGTAAGTTACCTTATTTGTTTGATTTATTTGTAAAGATCATAATGTACTTTAACATTTCTTTAACATTTTTATGATACAATTGCGCACAATATATGATGAAATAGAGTCCTAGTGCTTTTATGTTTATGTATGAAAAAATGTTTTAGATAGAAAGGTGTGGATATTTTATGGTAAATATACTTGTGGTGGAAGATGATATAAAGCTGAATCAGATAGTATGTACATATTTAAATGATAATGGTTATCATGCAACGGGCTGTTTTAATGCTAGAGAAGCCTATGATTTTATGTATAATAGTTTATACGATTTAATTATTTCAGATATAATGATGCCTCAGATAGATGGGTATGAGTTTGCAGAGACTGTTAGAGATATTAATAAGGCAATACCAATACTATTCATGTCTGCTCGGGATGACATTGCTTCAAAACAAAAGGGGTTCCGTGCAGGAATAGATGATTATATGGTAAAACCAATAAATATGGATGAACTGATAATGCGTGTAGGTGCACTTTTAAGGCGTGCAAATATTACCAATGAAAGAAAGCTTGTGGTAGGAAGTCTTGTTTTGAATGCAGACGAAATGACAGCCACAGTGGATGGCGAGGAAATTCCTGTTACAGTAAGGGAATTCAATATTCTATATAAAATGCTATCTTATCCGAAGCATACTTTTGCACGTGCACAGCTGATGGATGAATTTTGGGGATTGGAAAGCAATACCAGCCTTAGAGCAGTGGATGTGTATATCACAAAACTTAGAGATAAATTCTCCTGCTGCAGCGATTTCAAGATTGTAACGGTTTATGGTCTTGGCTATAAGGCGGTGCTTTCATGATTATACCAAAACAGAAAAATAAGGAAAAGGATAATCGGGTCAATACAAAACATATTTCTCTGGGACAATTTTTATTGATATATTTTATATTATCAGTGCTCACTACTGGTCAGAATATGATATATGGTGCCTACATAGAAATGGATCGCATACCCATTGGATATGTTTTGCGTACCTTAGGATATTGGGCAATCATCAGCCTGCTCTTTTGCCTGGTAACCAAAATCCTGATTTACTATTCCTACGACAAGCCTATGAGGACACTTAGTGAAGCTGCAAAAAAAGTTGCTGAGGGTGATTATTCTGTTTGGGTTCCGCCAATTAGGAAAGACGGCAAAAAGGATTATGTGGAAGTAATGTTTGAGGATTTCAATAAAATGGTAGAACAATTGGGAACTACAGAAATTTTGAAAAGTGATTTCATTTCTAATGTATCTCATGAGATAAAAACACCACTTTCTGTCATTCAGAGTTATGCTATGGCACTTCAGAAGGAAGATTTAACGCCTAAAGTCAGAAAAGAATATACGGATACTATCATAACTGCATCTAAAAAACTTACTGCACTTGTTGCAAATATCCTGAAACTTAATAAATTGGAAAATCAGGAAATCATCATGTTAGCTGAACCTTATGATCTATGCAAACAGCTTTGTGAATGCGCATTATCTTTTGAAGAGCTGTGGGAAGAAAAAAATATTACTTTTGAAGCAGATATAGAAGACCGTGCAATTATTTGTGCGGATGAAAGTATGCTGGAAATTGTATGGAACAATTTACTTTCAAATGCTTTGAAATTTACCGAGTATGGTGGAAATGTTAAGCTTATTCAGACTTCAGATTCTGATACCATAACTGTAACCCTAGAAGACACTGGCTGCGGTATGAGTGAAGAAACAGTAAAGCATATTTTTGATAAATTTTATCAGGGAGATACTTCCCATTCTCAAGAGGGAAATGGTCTAGGGCTTGCTCTTTCATTAAGAGTTATAGATTTAGTAGGCGGCAAAATATCCGTAAATAGCAGTCTGGGATGCGGCACAACCTTTATGGTAGAGCTGAATGTAAATAATGACTAATTTATGAGTTAAGAGAAAACAGTTAGAAGGTAGTAGGGGCATATGGAAATCTGTTTATTTGAAAGGGGAACACAAGTATGGAAAAAGAATATAAATTTATAGGTTATGAGTATAAGGAAGTTGCGGTAAATCGTGATATGGAGTCTTTGTGGGCAGACTGCTATGGAAGCTTTGGATGGATACTGGAAGGAAAATCATCGCCTTTACCAGGAAAGAATACTGTTAATCTTAAGTTTAAAAGAGATCGAAAGATAAGAAATAAGATGGAATTAACAAGACTTCAGAGGCAGTTTGAAGGCTCCGTAAAACAGATTGAAAACTTAGAAAATTCCAAGTACACGGCTGCATTAATCTTTGCTATTGGAGTTGGTATATTAGGAACAGCATTTATGGCATTGGCTGTATTCAGTTATTTAAAAGGAAGGATCTTTCTTCATATCGTCTTTGCAATACCTGCATTCTTAGGATGGATTTTGCCTTATTTCGGCTATAGAAAAATTGTAAGTAAAAAGGCAGACAAGATTAATCCCATAATTGAAGAAGTGTACGACAAAATTTATGATACTTGTGAGAAAGCCAGCAGATTAACAGAAAAATAATAGTAGGAACTTTTAATGAATGACAATTTTAAAAAGACTAATACAGCAAAAGCTAATGAAGTTATAGCAGATTTTTTTATTTAATTCAAAATTAACATTTCTTAAACAATTCTCTGACAACTCATAAATATTTTAAATCCATAATCTATACATCAAAGGGAAATAGAAAGAAAGTGCTGAAAAATATCGAAATCTTTTTATTTGAAAGGAGAAAATAATTATGGAAAAAGAGAAAAAATTTGTAGGTTATGAGTATAGGGATGTAACTGTAATACGTGGAATGGAGCCACTGTGGACAGACAGTTATGCAAGTTTTGGTTGGTTACTGGAAGGAAACTCGTCTGTTCCTAGAATTAATTCTGTCACTCTTAAATTTAAAAGGGAGCGGAAGATAAGAAACAAGGTAGAATTAACTAGACTTCAGAGACAGTTTGAAGGCTGTGTAAAGGAGATTGAAAATCTGGAGAAATCTAAGAACTTGGGCGCATCTGCCTTTGCTTATGGGATTGGAATCGTAGGAACGGCGTTTATGGCACTTTCTGTGTTCAGCTATTTGGGAGGTATGATCCTTACAAGTATCGTAGTTGCAGTTCCTGCATTCGCAGGATGGGTTTTGCCGTATTTCGGTTATTTAAGAATTAAAAATAAAAAGACAGAGCAAGTAAATCCACTTATTGATGCACAGTACGAAAAGATTTATGACACTTGCGAAAAAGCAAGCAGGCTATTAGAAAGTTAATTAAAGTCAAAGTGGGAGTATTTATTATACAAGTAATGAAGTTAGTTGATTTCAAATATAGAAGTCTATCAGATGATAAGAATAAATAGCAGATAATGAGTTGGAGGAAGAAATAATGAGGGCAATAAATAAAAACATAGTTGTTACTGGCGGTGGAAATGGAGTAGGAAGAGAATTAACTCTTCAGCTGTTATCAAAAGGGGGAAGGGTTGTGGCAGTTGATATAAATCAGTCTGCGCTTAATGAAACATTTAATATGTCAGGTAAGAACGAAAAATTATTAACTCGAGTTTTGGATATTACAGATAAAGAAGCTGTATTTAATTTCGCAGAAGAAATTATTTCATCACTTGATCATATTGATGGCGTTATCAATAATGCCGGAATTATTCAGCCTTTTATAGAATTAAAAGATTTAAGATTTGATCAAATTGATAGAGTAATGAATGTTAACTTTTATGGAACTTTGTATATGACAAAGGCATTTTTGAATCATCTATTGACCAGGCCTGAAGCCCACATTGTAAGTATTGCCAGTATGGGAGGATTCCTTCCAGTTCCGGGTCAAAGCTCATATGGTGCTTCAAAGGCAGCGGTGAAGCTGATGACAGAAAGTCTATATTCAGAACTGTTAGGTACCAATGTACATGTTTCTCTCGTGTTCCCGGGAGCCATGGCAACAGATATAAAGAAAAACTCACAGATTACTAATAAAAGTGCTGCGGATGAGGAGAAAAATTCTAAGATGCTTCTGAAGCCATCTGCTGCTGCTGAGTTGATTATTAATGGAATGGAAAAGAACAAGTACCGTTTTTGCATTGGTAAGGACTCTAAAGCTATGAATTTTATTTATAGTATTAATGCGGGTTTTGCTGCGCGATTAATCAAACATGTAATGGGATCAAAAGCACATTAATGCTGATTGTATTTAGTTATGGGAAGAAGATAAAGCGACTCTGATTGAGCCGCCTTCCTAGCTTTCATCCATTATTTTTTTCAAGATGAAGATGGTATCTTCCCCATTATAGGATTTCTACATACCCTTCTGTTCCATGCACACGAATTCGATTACCATCTTTTATCAGTTTGGTAGCATTTTCTACTCCTACAACTGCCGGTAAGCCATATTCACGTGCGATAACTGCTCCATGGGTCATCAGTCCACCAACTTCGGTGACTAGGCCTTTTATGGATACAAACAATGGTGTCCAGCTAGGGTCAGTAAAGAAGGTGACTAATATATCTCCATCTCCTAGATCAGCTTCTTCCATGTTTAAGATGACACGTGCTCTTCCCTCTATGACTCCAGAAGAAACAGGCAGACCTGCCATAGCGCCCTCTGGGAGATTTTCTCGTTTGTAATCACCTGCAATGATTTCACCGTCAGACGTGATAACACGTGGTGGAGTTAGCTTTTCATATAATTTGTACTCGTCTTTTCGTTTATTGATGATCTGGTAATCTAATTTATTTGTGCGTACAACTTCCCGAAGTTCTTCAAAAGCCAGGTAGTAAATATCTTCTTTTTCATGAATAACGCCTACTTGTACGAGTTGTTCGGCTTCTTTCAGTAACGCCTGCTTATAAACGAAGTAGCGGTTAATCATGCCGTATTTTGGATATTCACGATAACCGATGAAATTCCGGATTAGGTCAATCTTTCGTTTTGTTTCTTTGGCTTTTTGTTCACCATCCGGTAATTGCTTCAATCGTTTTAATAACTCTTGTTCTTTTGTCAAAGCTTCCTGCCGCCCTTGCTCAAATTTCTCATTACTGGCGTTAGGCTCAAAGTTTTTGATATTACTAAGAATCATGGGAACAAGTGTAATTGGTTTTTCGCTGAAGCGGGGTTTAGTAATATCGATTTCTCCACTACATCGCATTCCGTATTTGTCAAGATAAGCATAGATAGCTTGTTGGATTTTATTTCCGCCATCAAACTTAACCAATTTCTCTAAAAAGTCATCATCTTTTACATGTTGTAAATAATCAATTACTTCTGGATAAGGACGAATCACATCTGCCACATCCAGTAGTGCCAGCCCCATTTCTGAAGTAATATTGTTTGGTACAGATTGAGAGAGCGTATCTGCTGCATTTTTTTCACCTAACCATTCCTTCATTTTTTCATTGATCCAATGTGAAGCATTTATAGCAGCCATAAATACAGCCGTACTTTGTGGGTCAAATAAGATCTTCTTTAACTCTTGGATATCTTCTAGAATAAAATCAAATAAATCTGCTCCTGATTTCCTTTGGATGTTTTGTTTTAACTCTTCTATGGATCTTTGACAGTTCTTAATTAAATGAGAAACCATTGCCGGATCGTTTTCGATTTGTGCCTCTGAATCCGCAGACCACACTCTTTTATTGCTTTTACCGGAACTCTGTTCCTCATTATCATTTGGTAAAGATTTTATGAAATCTCGTTCTATTATGGTAATGAGTGCGTCTTTTATAAGTGGATCGTGTTGTCCCAGGGTATCTAATAACATTTTTCTGCTGTTAGGTGAAGCTAGCATCTGTGCCACATCAACAAACAACCTTCCACCAGCTTTAAACCTGAGTCCAAAAGATATTAACTCAGATAAAGACATCCCAAGTGGTTTCAAGGGGTCTGTCATCATTTGTTGATGACCTACAGATACATAAACGTGATTTTCTTCATCATTAGCTTCGGGGATGGGGTATAAAGTAGTGATTGGCCGACTCTGGACAATATAAAATGTATCATCAACCCAACACCATTCGATGTCCTGTGGGCAGCCGAAATGTTCTTCGATCTTTCTCCCCATGCTCTCAAGCTGTAAAATCTGCTCATCCGTCAGGGTTTGCCTATTCTGCTTCTCAGGCTCAAGCTCCTGTTCTTTCGTACCTCCATCTTTTAAGGCATAAATAGCCAGCTTCTTGGTGGATATCTTCTTATGGATAACCTTGCCGTTACGTACTTTATAGTTATCAGCATTCACCAGTCCGGAGACCAAGGCCTCACCAAGTCCGAAGCTGGCATCAATGGATAACACTTTCCTATTAGAAGTGATGGGATCAGCAGTAAACAAAATCCCTGCTGCCTGCGGGAAGACCATCTTTTGAACAACCACAGACAGGTGGACTTTACGGTGGTCAAAGCCGTTTTGAAGGCGGTAAGTTACTGCCCTTTCGGTAAATAGCGATGCCCAGCACTTGCTGATATGGTTTAGGCTGACGTATGGACATATATATGGTTATAACAAGTTAATCTTCTAAAAATTTCAATAAATACTTTCATGGAGTGCTGC